>JAEUKG010001130.1 GCA_016794325.1 Myxococcales bacterium
TCGTCGCTCGCGCTCGCGCCGAGGAAGGCGTCGCGCACGAGCAAGCGCTGCGGCTCGACGAGCGCGGCGCGGGTGGCGATCACGTCGGGCGGGATCGCGCCGTACGTCTCGAGGACGCGGACGTCGGCGCCGGCGATCTCGGACCAGGCGCCGCCCTTCACCTTGCCCTTGCCGTCGGCCTGCGCGTACGTCCCCGCGACGTCGCACTCGCCGTCGAGCAGCGCCTGCACGACCTTGCGGTGGGTCCCGAAGAACGCCTCGCTCGCGAAGAACGTCCGCGGATCGAGGCCCTGGAGCGCGAGCCCGATGCGCGGGAGCACGTAGCCAGCAGCGCTCCAGCGATCGACCCACCCCGCGCGCGCCCCGCGCAGGTTGGCCGGGACCTTCGCCTTCGAGTCGCGGCGGACGATGAGCGCGGTCTCGTACGAGACGCGGCCCGCGCGGAGGATCGTCCCGAGCAGCGCGACCTCGGAGGCGAGGCGCACGTGCACGACCGGCGGGAGCCACGCGACGTCCACCCGACCCTTGCGCACGTCCTTGGCCAGATCTTCGTAGGAGTCGGCGAGCCGGAGCTCGAGCGGGAGACCCGCGCGCTTGTTGATCCACCACACCAGGCGATCGAGCTTCCCCTCGAGCTCCTCGGCGCCCGACGCGAGCACGACGCCGAAGACCAGCGGCCCGCTCACGCGCGTCGCGACGCGCGGCTTGGACGACCCGCGGGTGGGGATCTTCGGCTTCGCGGCGGCGATGCGCGACTTGGAGGATGCCACGCGCTCAGTCTATCCGATTGCGGCGAGCCGCGCCGGGGCTCGCGTCACAGCCGCGCGAGGTCCGGCGCCGAGATCCACGCCGCCGCGGGCCGCTCGAGCGAAAACCCGGGGAGGCGCGCGCGCTTGGCGAGGCCGCGGTCCCTGCACGACGACGTCGTCGCGGGAGGTCGGAGCGGCAACACGTTGCGAGGATCGGTGACCACCGTCTTCGACAAGAGCGCGTCGGGGGTGAGCTTCGCCGGGTCCACTCCGTCGCGCACACGGCGGGCCTCGAGGTGCACGTGCACGAAGCTCGGCGACTCGCTGTCGCCCACCGATCCCACGAGCTCGCCGGGCGCGAGCCGCTGCCCGCGGCGGAGCGAGGGCGCGGGCTCGGACATGTGGCCGTAGATGAGGATGTAGTGACGGCGGTCGTCGCCCTCGCGCAGCGCGTGCAGCGTCACCACGCTCGTGCCGAAGAGCGGCCCCACGTACAGGACCTCGGCGTCACCGATCTGCTGGGCGAGCGGCACCAGGGTGATCGGCGCGCCCATCGCCTGCGGAAGGTCGACGCCGCCGTGGCCCGTCGCGCGCAGGGTCGCGCCGCGGCGCTGGCGATCGTCGGGCAGGTCGAGGTCGTAGCCGGACGCGACCGCGGGCCAGCCGAGGTAGCGCGCGACCGGGTAGCGGTACGCGTCGTATTCGGCCGGGCGATCCCAGCGGCGCGGGATCTGCTCGTAGGTGACGACGTCGCCGTTCTTCTCGGTGTGGGTGGTCGTGACGATCACGGCGTCGGGGCGCACGAGCCAGAGGTCGTCTTCGAGGGTGAGGCGGGGCGCCGCCTCGGCGAAGGCGCCGCACGGCAGCGCGCGATCGGCGGCCTCGCGGTCGTCCTCCGCCGCGAGCGGCGCCGGCCCGACGAGGTCGAGGGCCTCGACCGGCTCCGGCGTGGCGAGGAGCGAGGTGCCGGCGAGGAGGCCGGAGTGGAGGAGCGCGCCCAGGCCGAGCGGGGTCACCGGCTCACCGCCCGGCAGTCGGCCACGTTGGACAACGGCATCACCATCGACACAACCTACTGTGGCACCGGGACATTCCGCGGGCCAAGAATCCGTAATCATTGAACTTCAGGGGCGGTGGCCGGGTGGTGCGGCGCGTCATGCGGCCGTGTGTCGCCGGCCGGGGTCGGCTAGAAGTATGGTTTCATCGAGAGCGCGCCATGCCCGAAAACGCCTTCGACGTCGACATCTCCGGCCTGCTCCGTGTCTTCGGCGGCCACCTCTACTCGAGCCCCGGCGTGTTCGTCCGCGAGCTCGTGCAGAATGCACACGACGCGATCCTCGAGGCGCGCGCGGCCGGCAAGGCGGCGGGCACCGTCGTCGTGCGGCTCGACGCGGCGGCGGGAGCGATCGAGTTCGAGGACGACGGCGTCGGCCTCGACGAGGAGGGCATCCGGCTCGGGCTCGGCCGGCTCGGGTGGTCGTCGAAGCGGCGCGAGGGGCGGCCCGCGGAGGTGATCGGGCAGTTCGGGATCGGGCTCCTCTCCGGCTTCCTGGTCTCCGAGACGCTCACCGTCACCACCCAGAAGCAAGGCGGCACGCCCCTCGTGTGGCGCGCCGATCGCAGCGGCGCCTACACCGTCGAGCCCGGCAAGCCGGCGGCGGTGGGCACGGTGGTGAGGCTGACCCTCGACGACGCGCACCAGACCTACCGCGACCCGGCCGTCTTGCGCGGCTTGCTCGAGCGCTACACGCGCTACCTCCCGCTCGAGGTGTATTTCGAGCACGCGGGCGCGCGCGAGCGCGTGAGCGTCCCCGCGCCCTGGCTCTCCGAGGACGAGGACGCGTGGACGTCGCACCTGCGCTCGCGCGGGGTGCGCGCGCCGCTCGTCTTCCGCCTGAAGACGCCGCACGCCACCGGCTTTGCGTGGATCCACGAGGGGCGCGCCGACATGAACGGGGCGCGGGTCGACGTCTACCACCACGGCATGCTCCTCGAGCCGGGGGCGCGCGAGCTCCTCCCGGAGTGGGCCGGCTTCGTCTCGGCCATCGTCGAGGCGCCGCGCCTCGCGCCCACCGCCAGCCGCGAGACGTTCGTCCGCGACGAGACCTTCGACGCCCTGCGCGCCGAGCTGCGGGGCGCCGTCCTGCAGTTCCTCGTCGACGTCGCCCACGCGAACGACGGCCGCTTCGGCGACCTCCTCCACACCCACCACCTCTTCCTCCGCGGGGCGTGCGTCGAGTCGCGCGAGCTCATGGTCGCCCTCGGCCACCGGATGCCGTTCGACACGAACTTCGGCGAGATGGACCTCACCACCTTCCGCGAGGTCGCCGGCGACAAGGGTGCCCTGCGCATCGTGGAGACCGCGCAGGAGTTCGCCCACACCGCGCCCTTGGCCACCGCGCAGGGGGTGGGGGTGATCAACGCGTCGTACGTGCACGATACACGCTTCCTGCAGGCCTTCGCCGAGCTCCACGGGGCGTCGGTGGTGCGCATGACCCGCGACGAGCTGTCCCTCCTGGTGCAGCCCGCGCCCGACCTCATGAAGGTGTACGAGAAGGTGCGGCGGGCGGCCGAGCCTCTCCTCGCGTCGATGGACGTGGCCGTCGAGGTCGGGCGGTTCGAGCCTTCGGCGGTGCCGGCCTTCTTGCTCACCGACGCGACCCAGCTCCGCGAGCGCGCCAAGGCGCTCATCACCGGCTCGGAGTCGCCGCTCGTGAAGTCGCTCCTCTCGGGCCTGTCGGTCGCCCAGGGGGAGAAGAAGACGCGCTTCATCCTCAACGGGAACAACCCGCTCGTCCAAGCGCTGCCGGGCTCGAGCGACCCGGCCGCGACCGGGCACATCGTGCGCCTCCTCTACCTCCAGAGCGCGATGATGTTCCGGCGCACGCTCTCGATCGCCGAGAGCCGCGGCTTCACCGAAGACCTGCTGTCGCTCCTGGGGAAGCTGCTCGTGCCCTCGGGCAAGGACGTGAACTGAATGTCGGCCCTCGAGGAGCGGCTCGTCTTGCTCGAGGGCGCCGACTCGAGCGTCGAGCACCTCGTGGAGTGCGCCACCCTGACCAGCGACGCGCTCGCGGCCGGCGAGCCGGTGGTCGCGGCGTTCGCCAAGGCCAAGGAGGCCTACGCCGCGCGCGACCTCGCCAAGCAGCAGCACTGCGTCGTCGCAGGGGCGGAGCTCGTGGAGCTCTGGCCCGCCGTCGAGCGCGCCGAGCCGCTGCCGGCCGCCCGCGCGCGCCGCATCCTCCACGCCTTCCAGTGCGCGGCGGGGGCGGCGATGGATCTCCCCGAGATCCCGCTCTCGACGGTCGAGCAGCTCGTCTCGTACACCGAGCGCGCCCTCCTCCACGTGGGCGCGGAGCCGTACGCGGCGTGGTCGCTCCTCGCGCGGCTCGACTTCATCCGCGGCGACGTCGCGCGCGTGAGCGAGTGGGTCGCGCGCCTGTCGCCGACCATCAACCGGTACAACTGGCTCGTCAACTTCACCACCTGCCCCGGCTGCGAGCTCACGCAGATCGCCGGGTGGATGTACGCGAGCTCGACCCCCGAAGACACGTACGCGGTGCTCGAGCCCGTCCTCACCGGGGTCGCGCGCTGGAACGATCCGCCGAGCCACGTGACCTGGCTCGACCGCCAGCTCGGCAGCGGCATCTGCGAGGGCAGCCGCAGCATCGCGCCGCGCCTCTACGCCCGCGCGCTCGCCAACGCCGGGCGGTGGCAAGAGGCCTCGGGCGAAGCGCGCAAGGCCCTCACCCGCAGCAAAGACCGGAACGCCGAGGAGCACGGGCGGCTCCTGACGATGCGGCTCGAGGTGGCCCGCGTGGCCGGCAAGGGCGCGACCGTCGATCGGTGCGTGAAGGAGCTCGTGCCGATCGTCGACGACATCGAGGACGCGTACGAGCTCCACGACGCCCTCGTCGCGGCGTGCCGCGCCATCGCCGCGACCCGACCCGACAAACACGGCGCGACCTACGTCGGCCTCCGCGAGCGCGCGCTCGGCCTCGCGCAGCGCCTCGACGCGCGGCTCGAGCGCGCTCGCCACGTCGAGGCGACGGAGCGCTTGCTCTCACCGACTCCGGCGCCGCCCGCCGCTTGACCCCCGCCCACCGCCGGGCCCGTTCGGTGGTAGGCTCGCGCTCGCGGGCCCGCGCCCGGGCACCACGAGCAGGGGCGTCTCATGAGCAGAGCGGAGTGGCTGGAGAAGAACGAGTGGGAGCCGCCCACCCGCGACCTCATGGTCGAGGTCGCGAAGGTCGCCGAGGAGGCGCGCGCGGAGGGGGACCTCTCGCTCGCCCTCGGCGCCAAGGGCGTCGAGATCCGCATCGCGCGCATGATGTCGCTGCAGGAGCACTGCGTCGTCGCCGCCGCCGAGGTGCTCGAGGCCTGGCCCGAGCTCGCGCGGACGCCGCCGAGCGACGGCGACAGGGCCGAGAGGCGGCTCGTGTGGGGCATGAAATACGCCGCCGGCGCGGCGATGGATCTGCCCGAGATCCCGCTGCCCACCGTCGACGCCCTCGTGGCCGCCCTCGGCGAGATGCTCGCGTACTGGGGGAAGAAGCCGTACGCGCTGTGGCTGCTCGAGGCGAGGCGCGCCTACATCGCGGGCGACAAGGCCGCGCTCGCGCCCTTCCTCGAGAAGGTGCCGCCCACCATCAACCGGTATACCCACTACTACGAGCACACCGACTGCCCGGGCTGCGCGGTGCAGCAGCTCGCCGAGTTCCTCGGGCCGGGCGCGGATCCGGAGGCGGTGGAGGCGATCCTCGCGCCGGTGCTCGAGCCGGGCCGCCGCTTCCCCAACGAGCCGGCCGAGAAGCAGATGATCCTCGACCTCCTGCTCGGCGACGACGCCGCGTGCGATCACGCCAAGGTGCGCGCCCCCGCCCTCTTCGCGCGGACGCTCGCGAGCGCCGGGCAGTGGCAGCGCGCGGTGCGCTACGCGAAGCGCGCCGAGGGCGCCGCCGAGAGCTGCAACGACGAGCAGAAGATCCGGGCGTGGCTCGCCG
>JAEUKG010001162.1 GCA_016794325.1 Myxococcales bacterium
ACGCGGCCTCCTCGGCCTTCTTGAGGCGACGGTTCTTCTGGTTCACGGGGTCTTCTCCGGCGCGGCGGCGGCGGTGAGCTTGGCGACGAGCTCGCGCACGCTCTGGTTGATGTCCCCTGCCCCGAGGGCGATGACGATGTCTCCGGGGCGCGCGATCTCCTCGAGGCGACGCGCGACCTCCTTCTTGTCGGCCACGTACTCCACCGCGTGGTGCCCGTGCGCGCGGATCGCCTTCGCGAGCGACTCCCCGGTCGCGCCCGCGATCGGCTTCTCGCCCGCGGCGTAGACCTCGGTGACGAGGAGGACGTCGGCGCGGTTGAACGCCCGGGTGAACTCCTCGAACAAGGCGTGGGTGCGGGTGTAGCGGTGCGGCTGGAACGCGACGACGACGCGCCGCTGGAAGCCGCGCTGCGCGGCCTCGAGCGTCGCCTCGACCTCGGCGGGGTGGTGGCCGTAGTCGTCGATCACCATGACGTCGCCGCGGACGCCGTCGCGCTCGATCGGCGGCGTGCCGACGACGGTGAAGCGGCGCTGGACTCCGTGGAAGCTCGCGATCGCGTCGCGGGTCACGTCGAGCGGCACCTCGAGCTCGTCCGCCACCGCGATGACCGACAGCGCGTTCAGCACGTTGTGCTCGCCCGGCATCCGCACCGTGAAGTCGCCGAGCTTGGCGCCGCGACGGTAGGCGGTGAAGTGGGTCTCGAGGCCGGCGAACTCGACGCGCTCGGCGACGTAGTCGGCCTGGCGCGAGAGCCCGTAGGTGACGTGGCGGCGCTCGATGCGCGGGAGGATCGCCTGCACGTGCGGGTGGTCGAGGCAGAGCACCGCGAGGCCGTAGAAGGGGATCCGGTTGGCGAACTGGACGAACGCGTCCTTCACCCGGTCGTGGGTGCCGTAGTGGTCGAGGTGCTCGGCGTCGATGTTGGTGATGACGGCGATGGTGGGCGTGAGCCGCAGGAACGAGCCGTCGCTCTCGTCGGCCTCGGCGACGAAGAGGTCGCCGGCGCCGAGCCGGGCGTTCGATCCGAGGGCGTTGACCTTGCCGCCGACGACGACGGTCGGGTCGAGGCCCGCGGCCCGGAGCACGGTGGCGACGAGCGAGGTCGTCGTGGTCTTGCCGTGCGAGCCCGCGATCGCCACCGCGTACTTCACGCGCATCAGCTCCGCGAGCATGTCGGCGCGCGAGATGATCGGGATCTCGAGCGCGCGCGCGCGCGACAGCTCCGGGTTCTCGGGCTTGATCGCGCTCGAGTAGACGACGACGTCGGCGCCCTTCACGTTTTCGCCCCGGTGGCCCTCGAAGATCCGCACCCCGAGGGTCTCGAGGCGGCGCGTCGTGTCGTTGGCCTTGAGATCGGATCCCGAGACGTCGAAGCCGAGCGTGCGCAGGATCTCCGCGAGGCCGCTCATGCCGATGCCGCCGATGCCCACGAAGTGGGCGTGCCTCACCCGACCGCGGAACATGAGACCTCCATATCCCCCGGGGCCGATCCCGCGCCCTCGGGCTCCGGCGCCTCGGCGCGATCGGCGCGGACGCGCGCGAGCGCGAGCAAGTCCTTCGCGATGTCGCGCGCCGCGCGAGGGCGGCCGGCCGCGCGCGAAGCGGCCGCCATCGAGGCGAGGCGCGCGCCGTCGCCGAGCAGCGACTCGAGCTCCGACGCGAGGCGCACGATCGAGGCGTGCTCCTGGCGGAGGCACACCGCGCCCCCGGCCTCCGCGAGGGCGAGCGCGTTCTTCGCCTGGTGATCGTCGGCCGCGTGGGGGAACGGCACGAGGAGCGCCGGCCGGCCGACGGCCGCGATCTCGGCCACGGTGAGCGCGCCGGCGCGTGAGACGACGAGGTCGGCGTCGCCGAGCGCGCCCGGCACGTCGTCGACGAACTCGATCACCCGCGCGCTCTCGATCCCCGCGCGGGCGTAGGCCTCGACGACCGCGGCCTCGCGGCTCTTGCCCACCTGGTGCACCACCTCGAGGCCGGGGATCCGGGAGGCGATCATCCCGAGCGCCTCGGGCACGCGCTCGTTCAACGCCTGCGCCCCCTGGCTGCCGCCGAGCACGAGCACTCGCTTCGATGCATTTTGCACGTATTCGCGCCCCTCGAACCCCGCCCGGAGCGGGACCCCGAGGCGCCGGGCGGCGCCCTTGCGGAAGCGCGCCCCGATCTCGTCCCAGGCCACGTAGGCGCGGGACGCGAACGGGGCGAGGAGCCGGTTGGCGAAGCCGAGGACGGCGTTGGGCTCGAGGACCGCGAGCGGGACGCCGGCCAGCGCCGCCGCCAGCGACACCGGGCCCGCCGCATATCCGCCCACGGATAGTACGGCGCGGGGCGACACGCGGCGCACCAGCGCCCGCGCGGAGTTGGTGGCGCGGAGGGCGACCACGCCGCCCTTGAGCGCGCGGCCGAGGCCGCCGCCCTTCATCGGCGCGACGTCGAGGAGCTCGAGGGCGAAGCCGGAGTCGGGCACGACCTTGGCCTCGAGGCCGCGCGGCGAGCCGGCGAACACCACCTCGACGTCGGCGAGATCCGCGAGGGCGCGGGCGACGGCGAGGCCCGCGAAGACGTGGCCCCCGGTGCCCCCGCCGGCGACGATGATCGCGGGGCGGCTCACGACGCGACCTCCGCCGTCGGCCCCTCGCCCGCCTCCGGCGGCGGCGGCGCCTCCACCGGCGGCACCTCGGGGGTGTCGACCTCGGGCCGCGGGGTGGGCACCGCCTGGCGCGAGATGCTGAGGAGCACCCCCGCGGCCGCGGCGTTGACGAGCAAGGACGACCCGCCGAAGCTCACGAACGGCAGGGTGAGGCCCTTGGTCGGGAGGATGGCGAGCGCGACCGAGAGGTTGATGAGCGCCTGCACCGCGAACATGGTCGAGATGCCGAAGGCCATGTAGCTGCCGTAGTCGTCGGGCGCGTGGAGCGCGGTGCGCACTCCGCGGGCGACGAGCGCGAGGTACACGAGGCAGAGCGCGAGGATGCCGACGAAGCCGAGCTCCTCGCCGATGATGGCGGCGATGAAGTCGTTGTGGGCCTCGGGCAGGTAGAGCGTCTGGAGGCCGCGGCCGAGACCGAGGCCGAAGGGCCCGCCCGAGCCGAACGACATGACGGACTGGAACGGCTGGTAGGCGAGGTCCTGCCGGTGGGCGTCCATGTCGAGCCACGCGAGGTAGCGCGTGTAGCGGTACGCCGACGACCGGATCGCGACGAGCGCGAAGCCGACGCCCACGAGCGACGCCCCGAGGATATACCCGACGCGGGCCCCGGCGACGAAGAGCAGGGTGAAGGTGAGCAGGAGGAGAACGACCGCGCTCCCGAAGTCCGGCTGCTTCATGCACAAGAACATGTAGATGCCGGCGACGATGAGGTGCGGGAGGAAGCCGACGGTGAAGGTCTTCACCTTGTCGGCCTTCTTCGCGAGCGAATACGCGAGCCACAGGACGAACGCGAGCTTCGCCATCTCCGCGGGCTGCACGTGGATGGGCCCGAGCGCGAGCCAGCGCCGGGCGCCGCCGCCGGCGTGGCCGAAGCCGACGACGCAGAGCGCGAGGAGCACGCCGACCGCGCCGAGCACCGGGTAGGTGAGCTTGTAGAGGCGGTGGTAGTCGATCATGCTCGTGACGAGGAGCACGAGCAGCGCGCCGCCGGCGTACGCCACCTGCCGCTTCAGGAAGAACTGGGGGTCGTGGTACGAGAGCGTGGCCTGCACCGCCGACGCGCTGTAGACCATCACCACCCCGAACCCGATGAGGGCGACGACGATGGCGGCGAGGACGACGTCGACGGGGCGCTTGGTGGCGCCGACGTCGGCCTTGGCGTCGAGGGGCGCCGCGAGCGGGGCGGCGACGAGCTTGGGCCTCCGGACGTTCTTGAGCATCATCGGGGCGTGGCCTCCGTGGCGAGGGAACGCGCCGCGCGAGCGAACTCGTCCCCTCGGTGCGCGTAGTCGCGGAACATGTCGAAGCTGGAGCAGGCGGGCGAGAGGAGCACGGCGTCGCCGGGCGCGGCGAGGGCGTGGGCGCGCCGGACGGCCTCGTCCATCGACGCCGCGCGGACCACCGGGACGCTGGAGCCGACCGCGCTCGCGATCGCCTCGGCGGCTTCGCCGATCAGGACCGCGGCGCGACCCTTCTGGGCGAGCGCGTCGGCCAGGGGCTCGTAGCTCCCGCCCTTGTCGCGGCCGCCGGCCACGAGCACGACCTTGGGCTCGGGGAGGCCGAGGAGCGCGGTCACGGCGGCGCCGACGTTGGTGCCCTTCGAGTCGTCGTAGAAGCGCACCCCGCCGACGTCGACGACGAAGGCCATGCGGTGCCCGAGGCCGCGGAACTCGGCGAGCGCCGCGCGGACGGTGCCCTCGGGCACGCCGAGGTCGCGCGCGACCGCGATCACCGCGGCGACGTTCTGGGCGTTGTGGCCGCCCTGGAGCAAGATATCCTTACGCGGATAGACCTCGCCGCGGAAGGTGATGGCGTCGGCCGACACCCGCGCGTCGCCGTCGGCGCCGAACGTCACGAGCCGCCCGCCGCCGCGGCGCGCCTGGCCGACGCAGACGTCGTCGCCGGCGGGCACGACCGCGAGGTCCTCGGCCGTCTGCCGCGCGAACGCGTTGCCCTTGGCGTGGGCGTAGGCCGCCATGTCGGGGTAGCGGTCGAGGTGGTCGGGCGTCACGTTGAGGAGGATCGAGGCGCGCGGGTGGAAGGTCTCGACCCGCTCCATCTGGAAGCTCGACACCTCGAGGACGACGAAGTCGAACCGCTCGTCGGCGTGGGCCGCGAGGGGCTCGCCGAGGTTGCCGCCGACGAAGACGCGCGGGGCGAAGCGTCCGAGGACGTCTCCGAGGAGGGTGGTGACGGTGCTCTTGCCGTTCGTCCCGCCGACGGCGACGATCGGCGCCGGGTGGGTGAGGCACCGCACCGCGGCCTCGACCTCGCCGATGACGCGCACGCCGGCCCGCTCGGCGGCGGCGATCTCCGGCAAGGGCGGCACGCCGGGCGAGACCACGACGAGATCGGCGCGGTCCATCTCCGCCGCGGCGTGACCGCCGGCGACGACCCGGATCCCCGCTCCCTCGAGCTCGGCGACCACGGCCCCGAGGGCCTCGCGCGACTTGCCGTCGTTGGCGACGACCTCGGCCCCGCGCGCGCACAAGAGGCGCGCGGCGGCGACGCCGCTCTTGCCGAGCCCCACCACCACCACCCGCTTGCCTCGCACGTCGAGCATCGCGGTCACCGGAGCTTGAGGCTGGAGAGGCTGACGAGCGCGAGCAAGACCGAGATGATCCAGAAGCGGACGATGATCTTGGGCTCGGGCCAGCCTCTCTTTTCGTAGTGGTGGTGGATCGGCGCCATCAAGAAGATGCGCTTGCCGGTGAGCTTGAAGCTCATCACCTGGATGACGACGCTCGCGGCCTCGAGGCAGAAGACGCCGCCGAGGATGACCGAGAGGAGCTCGTTCTTGGTGAACACCGCGCACATCCCGAGGCCGCCGCCGAGCGCGAGCGCGCCCACGTCGCCCATGAAGACCTGCGCGGGGTACGTGTTGTACCAGAGGAAGCCGATGCCCGCCCCCACCATGGCGCCGCAGTAGATCGACAGCTCGCCGACGCTCGCCACCGCGGGGATGTCGAGGTACTTCGCGACGACGAAGCGCTGCGACACGTTGGCGATGCCGAAGGTCGCGCCCGCGAGGTACGCCCACACGAGGTAGGTGCCGGCGTTG
>JAEUKG010001179.1 GCA_016794325.1 Myxococcales bacterium
CTGGGCGACGCCTTGCGACGCGAAGACGTGCTTCTGCAGGACGGTGGCGCCGCGCGGCGAGACGAGGTCGAGGGTCGCCCCTCCGCTCGCGCCGACGAGGGTGCCGGTCGCTCGGAGGTCGACGCGCACCCAGATGGACTCGCCCGGCTGGTAGAGCGGCTTGTCGGTCTGGATGTACGCGCGGCGGGTCCCTCGGCCCTGGAAATAGCTCGCGATCGCGGCGTCGACCCGCTTCGTGGCGTCGGTCGGCGTCACCACCGCGGGGGTGAGCGCCGAGAGCTTCGCGTCGAGATCCGCAGACTTGGCCGCCGTCGGCGACGTGGTCTGCTCGCTCCCGCCGCCCGGCCGGACGCACCCCGTCGAAACCAGCGCCACACCCACGAGCCACCTCGCCGCCGTCCTCATCGTAGACCTCCGCGTCCCGGGGGTTACGGACGGCCTGGCCGGGGGATCTGCGCGACGCGGCGGATTTGGGCCATCCAGAGCCGCACCGAGGGTCGGGCAGGGCCTACGCAGCGGGGTCGCGGCCGCCGATGCAGCAGCGCTTGTATTTCTTGCCGGATCCGCACGGGCACGGGTCGTTGCGGCCGACGCGCGCCGCGCGCGGCGCCGGAGCGTCCGCGACGTCGGCCAGCGTCGCGCGCGGGTGGAAGTCGTCGCGCGCGTCGAGGATCCAGCCGGCGAGGCCCTCGCGGAGATAGGCCCCGACGTCGGCGCCGCCCTTCTTCTCGAGGGAGCGGAGCGTCGCCGGGGCGATGCTCGCCACCTCGCCGCACAAGAACGCGGCCCACGCGACGTGCTCCCACGCGCGCGCGTGCTCGCGCCACGCGGGGACGAGCTTGGCGCCGGCGAGGTAGCCGGCGGCGAACGACTGGGAGCGGGCGACCTCGTGGGCGGCGGGCCCGATGATCTGGCCTCGATCCACCGCCGCGGCGATCTCGCCGTGGAGCTGGCGCAGCGCGGCGACGACGCTCTTCGGATCGCCGAGGGTGTCGGCCCCGCCGGGGAAGACGAGGTCGAGCCAAGCGGGAGGCGCGACCGTCGCGGGCGCCACGACGAGGGCGTGAAGGATCCCGACGACTCCGTCGAGGTCGAAGGGCGACCCCTGCTCGATCGCTTGGACCAGGATCTCCAGCCGCTGCCGCGCTTCGTCCACGACGCCACTTTCGCGCCGCGCGAGCGCGGGCGCAAGGATCTCGCGCGCGTCCGCCGCGCGCCGATCCGCCTCGCGCGAGTCCTCACTCGAGCGCCACGCCGAGGAGCGCGCGACCGATGCCGCTCGCGGGGTGGGGCCTGTGGATCTCGGGCGCGTCGGGCGAAAACGCGACGATCGCTCGCGCGTCGTCCGGGAAGAGCGCGGTGAAGAGACGGACGTCGCCGAGGGCGCCCGGGCGCTCGACGACCCGCGCCGCGCCGCCGTCACCGACGCGGAGCGAATACGACCAGCACCCGAGCGCGTGCCCCTCGGAGCCGTGCCCCTCGAAGAGGACGCGCTTGGACGCCTCGCCGAGGAGCGCGGCGCCGGCCAGCGCCTCGAGGAACGCGAGGAGGTCGGCGGGCGACGAGTACCCGGCGCCGGCGGTGAAGAAGTTGTGCGGCCTCACCCCGCCGAGCGGCGTGAGGTCGAGATCGGCGGGGGCGGCCCCGACGAGGAGCCCGGAGTGGCGCAGGCCCGCGGGCCCGAACACCTCGCGGGCGAGGAGCTCCGGCGCCGGCAGGCTCGCTCGTCGCGAGAGCATCGCCCCCACCATCGCGGCCTCGGAGTTCCGATACTTGTAGACTCCACGCTTTTCGGCCCAGCCTCGGGGCACGTGGCGCGCGAGCACGGACGCGGGGTTCGTGAAGTCCACGTCGCGGCGCCGGAAGTAGCTCGGCTCCCCGCCCTCGTCGAGCTCGGGCACCTGCGACACGTGACCGAGGAGCTCGCGCAAGGTGGAGCGGCTCCAGGGCCGCGAGGCGAGCTCGGGGAGCACCTCGGCGATCGTCGCCTCGAGCGTGATCTCGCCGCGCTCCACCATGCGGAGCGCCGCCACCGCCGTCCAGAGCTTGGTGAACGACGCGATCGGCACCGGCCGCTCGAGGTCGACCGGGTCGGCGCCGCGGAGCGAGACGACGAGGCGACGCGACCCCGACGGGACCGCGCTCGTGTCGGTGATCGCCAC
>JAEUKG010001182.1 GCA_016794325.1 Myxococcales bacterium
TGCCGGAGCCGGCGGACTCGAGGATCGCGATGCGCTCGAGCGACGGGGTCGCGCTCCCGGCGGCGTAGGGCGCGAGCGCGCGCGCGAGCTCGGCGACGGAGGCGAAGCGCCGAGACTTGTCGCGCTCCATGCACTTGGCGACGATGAGCTCGAAGCCCCCGGGGAGGTTGCCCACGTAGTCGCGGAGCGGGCCGATCGGCGCCCGCGACACCTGGTAGATGAGCTCCTCCTGGGTGCCGCCGGAGAAGGGGATGATCCCCGACACGAGGCGGTAGAGGATGACGCCGAGCGACCACACGTCGCTCTGCGCGTCGGCGTCGCGCGCGGAGACGATCTGCTCGGGGGCCATGTAGTTCAGCGAGCCCAGGAGATCGGTCACGCGGGTGACGACGCTCTCGTCCGGCGCCGGCGCGCCTGGCCGCGGCTTGCCGCCCGGCATCGTCGAGTCGAAGTCCACCCCCGGGACCTTCGGCTCGCGCAGGACCTTGGACACGCCGAAGTCGAGCACCTTCACCAGCGGGCGCCCGGTGGCGCCGGTGGTGAGGAAGAGGTTCGCCGGCTTGAGGTCGCGGTGGATGATGCCGAGCGCGTGGGCCTCGGCGAGCGCCTCGCACGCCTGGATGACGTATTCGGCGGCCTCGTGGGCCGGCATCCGGCCGCGCTTGCGCAGCACCGACGAGAGGTCGGCCCCCTCGAGGTACTCCATGACGATGTAGGGCGCGCCGTCGTCGAGGGCGCCGACGTCGAGCACCCGCGCGGCGTGGATGCTGCGGAGCTTCCCCGTCGCTCGGGCCTCGCGCATGAAGCGCGCGCGGATCTCGGGGTCGACGAGCGCGTGCTTCTGCATGAACTTGAGCGCCACGAGCTGCCCCAGCTGGAGGTGCGTCGCGCACACGACGACGCCCATCCCACCTTCGCCGAGCACGCGCTCGACCCGGAACTTCCCGCTGATGACCTCGCCGGGCGAAATCGACATCGACCTGCCCCTCGAAGGGTACCGGAAGACGCCTCGGGTGCGAAGCCGAGCGTGGTATCGTGCCCGCGCTACCGTGGATCGCCTTGCCTTCTCGCGCGGCCGCGTGGTGTCGATCGACGTCGCGCCGCTCGTCGTGCCGCTCACCGAGCCCTTCGTCATCGCGTCGGCGCGCATGGACACGACGCGCGCCGCGCTCGTGGTCGCCGACGTCGAGATCGAGGGCCGGCGGCTCCGCGGCTACGGCGAGGCCGCGTGCCTCCACCCGGTCACGCGCGAGGACCTCCCGGATCTCCTCGCCGCGGCCCCGCGCGTGCAGTCCCTCGCCGGCCGCGCCATCGCGCGCGCGCGCGACGCCACCGCCGCCGCGCGCGAGGTCGCGGAAGGCTCGCCGGTGCTCTCGGCGGCGATCGAGTGCGCGCTCGTCGACGGGCTCGCCCGGGCCGCAGGCCGCGGGGCGCGCCACCTCCTCGCCGGCGAGGTCGACGACGAGCTCGTGACCGACGTGACGCTCCCCATCGCCTCCGCGCCCGAGGTGACGGCGCTCGCGCGGCGCTGGGTCGAGCGCGGCTTCACCTGCTTCAAGGTGAAGGTCGGCCGCGACGTCGATCACGACGTGGCCGCGATCCGCGCGGCCCACGGGGTCGCCCCAGGGGCGGCGTTCCGCGTCGACGCGAACGCCGGGTTCTCCGCCGCCGACGCGCTCTTCTTGCTCCGCGAGCTGGCGCGGGCCGGGGTGCGGGTGGAGTGCTTCGAGCAGCCGTGCCCGCGCGAGGATCTCGACGCGATGGCGAAGGTCGCGCGCGAGGGGGGCGTCCCCGTCGTCGCGGACGAGTCCCTGCGGTCGCGCGCCGATCTCGAGGCCCTCCACCGCGCCCGCGCGGCCCACGGCGTCAACCTGAAGCTGACCAAGCTCGGCGGCCTCCTCGAGGCCCTCGAGGTGGGCCGGGCGGCGCGCGCGCTCGGGATGCGCATCATGGTCGGCGGCATGGTCGAGACGCGCCTCGGGATGACGTGCGCCGCGAACCTCGCCGCCGCCCTCCGAGGCGTCGAATATTGCGACCTCGACACCGCGTTCCTGCTCGCGTCCGACCCCTTCGTCGGCGGCTACGACGCCGCGGGGCCTCGCCTCACGCTCTCGAGCGCGCCCGGCTGGGGCGTCGAGCCGCGAGCCGCCGCGGGCTGATCGCCGCCCGAACGCACGCGCGGGTGGCCCCGGGCCACCTCCGAAGTGGCCCGGCCACCCCCGGGATCGCGCAAGCGCTCGAGA
>JAEUKG010001190.1 GCA_016794325.1 Myxococcales bacterium
AGGTCCGCGTCTTCTTTGGGGACGGGGAGCGCGTTGGCGTCGGGCGCGGCGCCGATCGGCACGGAGATGAAGCCGCCGGCCGCGATGATGCGGTCGAACGCGCCGCGATCGACCACGAGGTCGCGCAGGACCGGGAAGGCGTCGGCGCGCCACGGCTCGAGCCACACCTCGTCGCCGTCCTTGAAGCTCCGCATGTGGAGCTGGCAGGTGGTGGTGCGGACGCGCGGGCCGTGCGGGCGCCCGTTGATGACCATCCCGCACATGCCGCAGATGCCCTCGCGGCAGTCGTGATCGAACGCGATGGGCTCCTCGCCCTTGGCGGCGATCTCCTCGTTCACGACGTCGAGCATCTCGAGGAACGACGAGTCGGGGCTGACGTTCTTCGCCTGGTAGGTGACGAACTGCCCCTGCGAGGCCTTGTCCTTCTGCCTCCAGACATGGAGCGTGAGGTTCATTTGTAGCTCCTCGTGGCGAGGTGGACGTTCTCGAACGTGAGCGGCTCGACGTTGCGGATCGGCGGCTTGTCGTCGCCGGCGTACTCCCACGCGGCCACGTGGCAGAACTTGGCGTCGTCGCGCTGGGCCTCGCCGTCGGGCGTCTGGTGCTCGCTGCGGAAGTGCCCGCCGCAGGACTCCTCGCGCTCGAGCGCGTCCTTGCACATGAGCTCGCCGAGCTCGAGGAAGTCGGCGAGGCGCCCCGCGTGCTCGAGCGACTGGTTGAGCCCGTCGCCGCTCCCCGGCACCGACAGGTCCTTCCAGAACTGCTCGCGGAGGGCGGGGATGAGCTGGAGCGCCTTCTCGAGGCCCTCCTTCGTCCGCGCCATGCCGCAGTACTCCCACATGATCTGGCCGAGCTCGCGGTGGATGCTCGCCGGCGTCCGCTTGCCCTTGATCGAGAGGAACTTCTTCGTGCGCCCCTCGGCCGCGGCCACCGCCGCCTTCACCTCGGGGTGGTCCTTGCCCACCTTCTCGAGCTTCGTCTGCGCGAGGTAGTTGCCGATGGTGTAGGGGATGACGAAGTAGCCGTCGGCGAGCCCCTGCATGAGCGCGCTCGCCCCGAGGCGGTTCGCCCCGTGGTCGGAGAAGTTCGCCTCGCCGAGCACGTGGAGCCCGGGGATCGTGCTCATGAGGTTGTAGTCCACCCAGAGCCCGCCCATCGTGTAGTGGACGGCGGGGTAGATGCGCATCGGCGTCTTGTACGGGTTCTCGTCGGTGATGCGCTCGTACATCTCGAAGAGGTTGCCGTACTTCTCGGCGATCGCCTTCTCGCCCAGGCGCTTGATGGCGTCGGCGAAGTCGAGGTACACGCCGCGCCGCGAGCCGCCGACCTCGGGCCCGACGCCGCGGCCGTCGTCGCACGCCTCCTTGGCCGCGCGCGAAGAGATGTCGCGCGGCTCGAGGTTGCCGAAGCTCGGGTACTTGCGCTCGAGGTAGTAGTCGCGCTCGCTCTCGGGGATCTGGTGGGGCGCGCGGGTGTCGCCCTTCTTCTTCGGCACCCAGACGCGCCCGTCGTTGCGGAGCGACTCGCTCATCAGGGTGAGCTTCGACTGGTGCTCACCCGCGACCGGGATGCAGGTGGGGTGGATCTGCGTGTAGCAAGGGTTGCCGAAGGCCGCGCCCTTCTTGTAGGCGCGCCACACCGCGCTCGTGTTGCAGCCCTTGGCGTTGGTCGAGAGGTAGAAGACGTTGCCGTAGCCGCCGGTGGCGAGGCACACCGCGTCGGCCACGTGGGCCTCGATCTTCCCGGTGACCATGTCGCGCGTGACGATGCCGCGCGCGCGGCCGTCGATGACGATGAGCTCCACCATCTCGTGGCGGGGGAACATCTTCACCTTGCCGGCGCCGATCTGCCGCTCGAGCGCCGAATACGCGCCGAGGAGGAGCTGCTGGCCCGTCTGCCCGCGCGCGTAGAACGTGCGCGACACCTGCGCGCCGCCGAACGAGCGGTTGTCGAGGAGGCCGCCGTACTCGCGCGCGAACGGGACGCCGAGGGCGACGCTCTGGTCGATGATGTTCACGCTGATCTCGGCGAGGCGGTACACGTTCGCCTCCCGCGCGCGGAAGTCGCCGCCCTTCACGGTGTCGTAGAAGAGGCGGTAGATGCTGTCGCCGTCGTTGCGGTAGTTCTTCGCGGCGTTGATGCCGCCCTGCGCGGCGATCGAGTGCGCGCGGCGCGGGCTGTCCTGATAGCAGAAGCAGAGGACGTCGTAGCCGAGCTCGGCCATCGACGCGGCGCCGCCGGCGCCGGCGAGGCCCGCGCCCACCATGATGACGGTGTACTTCCGCTTGTTCGCGGGGTTCACCAGCTTCATCTCGAAGCGGTGCTTCTCCCACTTCTTCTCGACCGGCCCGGAGGGGATGTTGCTGACGAGTTCCATGGCCCCGCTCACTTGACGAAGCCGGTCAGCACGGCGACCGGGAAGGAGATGTTGCCGATGACGACGACCGCCGCGAAGAGCGTGGCCGCCGCGTGGCGGAGGTGGTTCCAGCGCGCGTGCGCGAGGCCCA
>JAEUKG010001037.1 GCA_016794325.1 Myxococcales bacterium
TTCTTCTCGGTCGCCACCGGCGCTGGGTTCTTGGCGCGGCGAGCCTCGCCCGCGGCGACCGCGGCGTCGGCGGGCGCGCGCGCGCCGAGGTGGTCGCGCAGGAGGTTCGCGACGATGGTCTCGGCGTTGTCGTGCGTGAGCAGGCGCCGCGCGACCGCGACGTCGATCGCGTCGGGGGTGCGCGCGCCGAAGGCGTCGGCGAAGAAGGTGACGAGGTCCGTCTCCTCGCGCGTCTTGAGGTCGCCGGCGTTCGGGAGGTCCTTCTCGAGCGGGCGGATCTTGTAGGTGAGGCGGAGCAGGTAGAGCGAGCCCACCTCGCGCGGGCCCACCAGCGAGATGGCGGTCCCGGTGCGACCGGCGCGGCCCGTGCGGCCCGTGCGGTGCACGTAACCCTCGGGGTTCTCCGGGAAATCCGCGTTGATGACGTGGGTGAGGTGCGAGATGTCGATGCCGCGCGCGGCGACGTCGGTGGCGACGAGGAAGCGGAGGCGACCCTCCTTGGTCTTGCTCATCACGCGCTCGCGCTCGCGCTGATCGAGGTCGCCGTTGAGCCAGTCGGCGTCGTAGCCGCGCCGCTTCAGGAACTCGGCGACGCGCTCCGTCTCGTCGCGCGTGTTGCAGAAGACGACCGCGCTCTCGGGGTCCTCCACCTCGATGATCTTCACGAGCGCCTCGCGACGGTCGAGGCCGCCGCGCAGGACGTACACGTAGTGGCTGATCTCGAGCGCGCCGATCTGGTCGGACGAGAGCGTGACGTATTCGGGATCGCGCAGGTGCTTGGCGGCGAGCCGCTCGATGTCCCCGGCGATCGTCGCGCTGAAGTAGAGGCCCTGCCGCTCCTTCGGGAGCTCGGAGATGATCGCGTTGAGCTCCTTGGCGAAGCCCATCGACAACATCTCGTCGGCCTCGTCGAGGACGAAGATGCGGATTGCGCCCGGCGCGAGCGTGCCCCGGCGGAGGTGGTCGAGCACCCGGCCTGGCGTGCCGACGACGACCTGCGCGCCCGCCTTGAGCTGATCGATCTGACGCTCCATCGACGCCCCGCCGTAGATGGCGGCGATCTTGGTCCCCTTGTAGCGCCCGATCTTCTCGAGCTCGCCCGCCACTTGGAGCGCGAGCTCGCGCGTCGGGACGAGGATGAGCGCCTGCACCTCCGCCTGGCTCTTGCGGATGAGCGCGTCGACGATGGGGAGGCCGAAGGCGGCGGTCTTGCCGGTGCCGGTCCGCGCTTGGACGACGAGGCTCTTGCCCCGGCGAATGGGCTCGGCGACGGCGGCTTGCACCGGCGTCGGCGAGACGTAGCCCATCTCGGCGATCGCCTTGCGGACGTCTTCGCTGAGCTCGAGGGTGTCGAAGGTGGCGGCGGGGCTGGGCTGGGCGTGCGGGTCCGTCATGTTGCGAGAGCCCGAACTAGCACGAAGTGCTCGACTTTGCGTGCATTTCGCGACACCCTCCCGTCGTGGCCGAGGCAGCGCGGACGATGACGGTGGCGGAGCGCCGCGGGCGCAGGGTCGCCACGATCCTGTTTCTCGCCCTCGCCATCCCGTTCGCGGTGTCGAGCACCTACCAGCTCTGGCGCGGGGCGTTCGTCGATTCGCTGACCCAGCTCGAGCCCGGGGCCTGCAAAGACAAGCTCGTCGGGCTCACCCAGGCGGTCGAGCGC
>JAEUKG010001192.1 GCA_016794325.1 Myxococcales bacterium
GGGAGGCCGCCGCCGTCGGCGACCCCGTCCTCTTCGTCTGCGCCAAGGGAGGCCGCAGCGAGAGCGCCGCCGAGCACGCCGAGAAGAACGGACGCGCCGCCGTCTACAGCCTCGACGGCGGCACCCTGGCGTGGAAGGGCGAGGGCCTCGCCGTCACCGTCCCGGCGCCCGGCGACGGCGGCGGCGGCGCGGTCGAAGAGGCCGCCGAGCCCGCCCCCGAGCTCGACGCGACCATCGGCGGCAACGTCGCCGCGCTCCGCGCCCAGCGGGGCTACAGCCTCGACGTCCTCGCGGGGCTCTCGGGCGTGGGCCGCCAGACGCTCGGCCAGATCGAGCTCGGGCGCACGATCCCGAGCGTGGCGACGCTGTGGAAGATCGCCAAGGCGTTCGACGTCCCCTTCTCCGCGCTCATCGCTCACCCCACCTCGAAGAAGACCCACCTCCTGCGCGCCGCCTCCGCCAAGCGGCTCGTGAGCGCCGACGGCCGATTCTCCTCCCGCGCCCTCTTCCCCGCCGACCAGCAGGGGAAGATGGAGTTCTACGAGCTCTGGCTCGCCGGGCACGGGCGCGAGGACGCCGAGCCGCACGCGCCCGGCACTCGCGAGAACCTGGTCGTGACCTCGGGCCGGCTCGTGCTCGAGCTCGGCGGCGAACGCCACGAGCTCGGCAAGGGCGACGCCATCGTGTTCGCCGCCGACGCGCCCCACGCCTACGTCAACCCGGGGAGCGAGGAGTGCTGGATGAACCTCGTGATGACCTACGGCGCCTGAGGGCCGCCCGCCGGGTTTGTCGCGGACCGAAAGGCGTGCCATGCTCAGGTCGTGAGCCGCGCCCTCCTCGCCGCGTCCGGAGCTATACTTATCGGGATTGCCGCGCTCGCCGCGTGCTCGGGCACGACGAGCCCGCCCAACTGCTGCGTCGGCGGCCAGGCGTACGACTGCAAGAACCCCATCGAGCAGCGGACGTGCGGCGGCAACCCCAACCTCTGCGCGCGCGATCCCAAGCGGGATCCGGACTGCGACTGAGAGGGGATGGAGCGCCTCCGCGTCGTCACCTGGAACGTGCTCCACCGGGTGCACGGGGAGAACTGGCAGGAGCTCCCCATCGACGCGTTCCCCGACGAGCGCGAGCGCACCCGAGGCGTCGTCCGCCGGGTGGCCGAGTGGCTCGACGGAGGTGTCGACGCAGTCTGCCTCCAGGAGGCGAGCGGCGATCTGTCGGCGGCGCTCGACGAGGCCCTCGGCGCGCGCGCGCGACGCTTCGCGCACGTCTACCCGCGCGTGCCGAAGCCGCGCACGCCGGCCCCGGCGCCGCTCGGCGACCCGCGCGAGCTCCTCCTCACGTTCACCGCGCGGCCCGCCCGGCAGGTGGAGAGCGCGACCTTCGCGACCGATCCCGGCAAGGGCCTCCTCGCGATCGAGCTCGGCGGCGTGATCCGGATCGTGAACACCCACGTGTCGTCGGGTCCTCGCCGCGACGATCAGCTCGCGCGCGTCCGCGGAGCCGCGACGGCGGCGGGCGCGGCCGTCGTCGTCGGCGACTTCAACGCGCCCGCGGACGTGGTCGGCGCGGCGCTCGGCGTCGAGTTCGCGGTGTCGGACCTCCGCGGCCAGCCGCCGACGCGATCGGCGTCGAGGTCGCTCCCGGGCAAGTGCATCGATCACGTCGCGGCCTTCGGCGGCGAGCTCGCCGCCGCCACCGTGATCGACGTCGGCGGACTCTCGGATCACAACGCCGTGCTCGGCGACGTCGACCTCGGCGCGTAGGCGGCGCGAGCGTGGTCCACGAGTTGCTTCGCTCCGTGGGGAGACCCATGTTGTGAGCGAGGACTTCGATGCTCGACTCCGTTCGCCCCCCCGCCGTCGCCGGCACGTTCTATCCGGCATCGCCGCGCGCCCTTCGCTCGCTGATCGACGAGCTGCTCGCGTCCGTGGAGAAGACGCCGGGCCCGCGCCCCAAGGTGCTGGTCGTACCGCACGCCGGTTACGCCTACTCCGGGTCCACGGCGGCGCACGGCTACGCGCTGTTCTTGCGCGAGGGCGCGCGCATCTCGCGCGTGATCCTGCTCGGCCCCGCCCACCGCGCCTACCTCGACGGCGTCGCCGCTCCCGGCGCGGAGGCGATGCGCACGCCGCTCGGCGACCTGCGGATCGACGCGGACGCCCTCGCGCGCGCGGAGGTCGCCGTGGACGCGGAGGCGCATCGGCGCGAGCACTCGATCGAGGTGCAGCTCCCCTTCGTCCAAGCGGTCGCCCCCAGCGCCGCGATCGTGCCGCTCGTCGTCGGGCACGCCAGCCCCGACGAGGTCGCGCGCGTCCTGCGCAGCGTGTGGGGTGGCCCGGAGACGGTCGTCGTGGTGAGCTCCGATCTCTCGCACTATCTCCCCTACGACGTCGGCCGCGAGGCCGACGCGCGCACCGCCGCCCGGATCGTCGCGCTCGACGGGCCGCTCTCGGGCCAAGAGGCGTGCGGCGCGGCCGCCGTCAACGGGCTGCTCGTCGTCGCGCGTGAGAAGGGCCTGCGCGCGCGCGTGGTCCGCCTCGAGAGCTCGGGCGACACCGCCGGCCCTCGCGACGAGGTCGTCGGCTACGGCGCGTTCGCCCTCTACGACGAGGGCGCGTCGTGAGCCTCTCGCGCGAACAGGGCGCGGCGCTCGCCGCGTGGGCGCGCGCGAGCCTCGGCCAGGCGCTCGGCGGCGAGCTCGCGCTGCGCCCTCATGGGCACTTCTGCGACGAGAACGGCGCGTCGTTCGTCACGCTGCGCTGGGCCGACGGGGGCGAGCTCCAGGGTTGCATCGGCACGCTCGAGGCCCACCGCCCCCTCGCCGACGACGTCGCTCACAACGCCCTCGCCGCGGGCCTCCAGGATCCTCGCGGCGCCGCCCTCTCGCTGTCCGACGTGCGCGAGCTCGACGTCGAGCTGTCGGTGCTGTCGCCGCTCGAGCCGATGGGCGTCATGACCGAAGACGAGGCGCTCCGCGCCATCCGGCCCGGGGTCGACGGCATCGTCCTCCACATGGCGGGCCGGCGCGCGACGTTCCTGCCGTCGATGTGGCCCGCGCTCCCGACCGCGGAGGTGTTCCTCCGCGCGCTGAAGGAGAAGGCGGGGCTCCCCGCGGACGCGTGGGCGCCAGGCACGCGCCTCGATCGCTACGTGGTGGAGAAGTTCGTCGACCCCGCGCCGGCGCGAGCGGGGGCCTCGTGAGCGACGCCTCCTTCCCCGCGAGGTATTGGCACGCGACCCCCGACGGGAAGATCACGTGCGACCTCTGCCCGCGCGACTGCCGCCTCGCCGAGGGGCAGCGCGGCATGTGCTTCGTCCGCAAGCGCGAGGGCGACGCGATGGTGCTCACCACCTACGGCCGCTCCAGCGGCTTCGCCCTCGATCCGATCGAGAAGAAGCCGCTCGCCCACTTCTACCCCGGCTCGAGCGTGCTCTCGTTCGGCACGGCGGGCTGCAACCTCGCGTGCAAGTTCTGCCAGAACTGGGACATCTCCAAGTCGCGGGAGATGGACCGGCTCGCCGACCGCGCCTCCCCCGAGGCCATCGCCGAAGCGGCGGTGGAGGCCGGCGCGGCGAGCGTGGCCTTCACGTACAACGACCCGGTGATCTTCGCGGAGTACGCGATGGACGTGGCCGACGCCTGCCACGAGCGGGGCGTCCGCACGGTCGCCGTGACCGCGGGCTACGTCCGCGACGAGCCGCGCCGAGACTTCTTCGCGAAGATGGACGCCGCCAACGTCGACCTCAAGGCCTTCACCGAGGAGTTCTACCGGCGCGAGACCGCGTCGGAGCTCGCGCCCGTGCTCGAGACGCTCGAGTACCTCGCGCGCGAGACGCGCGTCTGGACCGAGATCACGACCCTCCTCATCCCGGGGCGGAACGACTCCGATCGCGAGATCGGCGAGCTGTCGGCGTGGATCGCGGAGAAGCTGGGCCCCGACGTGCCCCTCCACTTCAGCGCCTTCCACCCCGACTACCGCATGACCGACGTCCCCGCGACGCCGCTGTCCACCTTGCGCCGCGCCCGGGAGATCGCGCGCGCCGAGGGGCTCCGCTTCGTCTACACCGGCAACGTGCACGACCCCGAAGGCGACACCACGTCGTGCCCCGCCTGCGGGGAGGCCGTGATCGTGCGCGACTGGTACGAGATCGTCTCCGCCAACCTCGTCCGAGGCGCGTGCGGCGCGTGCGGCGCGCCGATGCCCGGCCGCTTCGGCGACGCGGTCGGCTCCTTCGGGAGGCGCCGCGTCCGCCTGAAGCTCGGGGCCTGACGGTCAGCGGTTGGAGGGGAACGAGAAGACGGCGCCCTCGCGCACGCCGGCCGAGGGCCAGCGCTGGGTGATCGTCTTGCGCTTCGTGTAGAAGCGCACCGCGTCCGGCCCGTACGCGTGCAGATCGCCGAAGAGCGAGCGCTTCCACCCGCCGAACGAGTGGTACGCCACCGGCACCGGCAGCGGCACGTTGACCCCGACCATCCCGACGAGGATATGGTCGGAGAAGTAGCGCGCCGCCTCGCCGTCGCGGGTGAAGATGCAGGTGCCGTTGCCGTATTCGTGGTCGTTGATGAGCTTCATCGCCTCGGCGAGGGTCTTCACGCGGACGACGCCGAGCACGGGCCCGAAGATCTCCTCCTTGTAGACGACCATCTCCGGCTTCACGTGGTCGAAGAGGCACGCCCCGAGGAAGTAGCCGTTCTCGTGCCCCGGGACCTTGATGCCCCGGCCGTCGACGACGAGGGTCGCGCCCTCCTTCACGCCTTGGTCGACGTAGCCCTTCACCTTCTCGAAGTGGGGCTTGGTGACGAGCGGGCCCATGTCGTTCTTGGGATCGGTGCCCGGGCCCACCTTCATCTTGGCGATCTCGGCCTTGAGACCGGCCACGATCGCGTCGCCCGTCTCGTCGCCGACGGCGACGACGATCGGGATCGCCATGCAGCGCTCGCCGCACGAGCCGTAGGCCGCGCCCATGAGGGCGCTCACCGCGTTGCCGATGTCGGCGTCGGGCATCACCACCGCGTGGTTCTTGGCGCCCCCGAGGGCCTGCACCCGCTTGCCGGCCGCGCACCCCTTCGAATAGATGTATTCCGCAATCGGCGTCGACCCCACGAAGCTGATCGCTTGGACGCGCGGATCCTCGAGCAGGGTGTCGACCGCCTCTTTGTCGCCGTTGACGACGTTGAGGACGCCGGGCGGCAGGCCCGCCTCCATCGCGAGCTGCGCGATGAAGAGGGCGCTCGACGGGTCGCGCTCGGACGGCTTGAGGACGAAGGTGTCGCCGCACACGACCGCCATCGGCCACATCCAGAGCGGCACCATCGCGGGGAAGTTGAACGGCGTGATGCCCGCGGTGACGCCGAGCGGCTGGAGCTCGCTCCACGAGTCGATGCCGGGGCCGACGTTCCGGTTGTGCTCGCCCTTCAGGAGCTCGGTCGCGTACGACGCGTATTCGACGTTCTCGATGCCGCGCTGGAGCTCGCCCATCGCGTCGCTCGACACCTTGCCGTGCTCGGCGGTGAGCAGCGACGTGATCTTCTCCGCGTGCATCTCGAGGAGGTTCTTCAGCTTGCTCATCACGCGCGCGCGCTTGAGCGGGGGCGTCTCGCGCCACGCCGGGTACGCCTTCTCGGCCGACGCGATCGCGGCCCGCACCGTCTCGCGGTCGGCGAGCAGCACGCGCTTCTCGGCGGCACCGGTGGCCGGGTTGAACACCTCCTGCGACCGCGCGGAGCCGAGGACGTTCTTGCCGTCAATCCAGTGACCGATCGTGGGGAGCTCGTTTGCCATGGCCGCCATTGTCCCACAGCGCGCGCCTCCGTCGAGGGGAGGAGTCGCCCGAGGGCGCTGCATCCGCGCCTCGTAACTCAGAACAGAGTCACTATACCGCCGCCGCCAGCGCGGGCCCCAGAGTGGTCCGGGCCCGGTCGATGGCGCGACGGACGTCCAGCAGCACGAGGCCGAGGTTGGCCCCGTCGGCCGTATGGCACACGATGAACGCCCCCTTGGCGACGGGCGCGAGGACCACGTAGCCGCTCGTGCTGCGGACGAGGATCTCGTCGAGCTCACCGCGATCGAGGGCGCTCGCCGCGCGGGCGCCGAGCGTCGACATCACCACCGAGATGCTCGCGACCCGCTCGCCGTCGATGTGGTGAGGGAGCGCGCTCGCGAGCACCTCGCCGACGTTCGAGATGAGCGCGCACGCCTCCACCTGAGGCGCCGCCGCGTGGAGCGACTCGAGGATCTTCTGGAGCTCCTCGCCGCCCCGCCGAGGCGGCGCGGGCGCGGGCTCGGCGGCCGCCGGCTGCCCGTAGAACTCGAGGGTCTTGCGCCGACGGGACACGGGCGCGCTCGGGACGAGGCCGCGCAGGACCCGCAGCGTCTCGAGGCGCGTGAGCGGCGTCTGCCGCAAGATATCGCCCAGCGTCGCGCTGCCGTCGAGGAGCGCGTGCACCTTCCGGGCGTTCGCGTCGCCGGGCGCGACGACGAGCTCGGCCGCGAGCGGGATCCGATCGAGGCCGCCGAGCGCCCGCGCGTATTCGCGCACCAGGTGGTCCTCGAGGATGCGGATGCTCGCCCGGACCGTGCCGTCACCCGGGTGGCTCGCCGACAGCTCCGCGAGGCGCTCGATTGCGTCTTCGTAACGTCGCGCGCGGACGAGCGCGACCACCCCTTCCGCGTCGCTGGGCGAGAGGGCGGACGACGCTCTTGCCTGGAACGCCGCGGTGACGCGCCTACGCATCTTTCACCGGTGCAATGGCTTGCAGATCCGAAGCGTCGAGGCGACGCGCAATTGCGCGACAACAGGGCGGAGCGTGGTGATTCATGCGCAGCGTCCCGAGACGACTGCACGAACCGTTCCGGGCGATGCCCTCCGGGCGCACGCGATGCGCCGACGTGCGGCGCTGGAAGTGCGCAGGGATGCGGCGGTGTGGGAGCCGGCCCAGACGTCAGCGCGCGGGGGCCGGGTCCTCGAGCGCCGCCGGATCCAACTGGAAGAACCGGGCGAGCTCCGCGTACAGCTCGGGGTGCCGCGCGCGGAGCACCGCCGGTCGCTCGTAGAACTCCTCGGTGACGACGGCGAAGAACTCGGCGGGGCTCGTCGCGCCGTAGGCGTCGATGTCGCTCGGGGCGCCGCTCGCGAGGCGCTCGCCGAGCGCGTGGTACTCCTCGCCGAGCACCCGCGCCCACGCGACGAAGCGCGCTCGCGAGCCGAGATCGGGCGCGCCGTCCACCGCGCCGTCCTCGGCGTCGAGCTGGTGCGCGAGCTCGTGGAGGACGACGTTGTGCCCGCCGTGGTGGCATCGCACGTCGCGCGCGACCTCGTCCCACGCGAGGACGACGAGGCCGTCGCGCCACGACTCCCCCGCGCGGCGCTCGGGGCCGGCGATCACCACCGGGCCGTCCCGATGCACCGCGTCGACCACGAACCCGTGCGGGTACACGAGCACGGTGTCGAGCTGCGGGAACACGTCTGTGTCTCGGTGGAGGAGCATGAGGCTCGCCTGCGCGGCGATCGTCCATCGCATCTCGTCGGTGACGGCGAGGCCGGCCGCACCCTCGATGTGCTTCTCGGCGAGGAAGACCCGCGACGTCGCCTCGATCTCGTGCCGGTCGTCGGGAGGCAGCGCGGGCCACAGGTGCACCGCGCGCGACACCCACCGGCGCTCCTCCTCGGTGAGCGGCTGCGCCCGCAGGGCCGCGCGCCTGCGCTGCTTGAAGAAGCCGAACAGCCCCGGGGCGCTCATGACTCTTCGAGCGTCGAGATCTCGCGGTCGGCCTGGCGGAGGCGGAGGGCGAGCGACCGGGCGAGGCCCGCGAAGAGGCTCTGCCCGAGGCGCGGATGCTGCGACGCGACCGCGTCGAACTTGGCGCGCGAGATCACGTAGAGGTACGTGTCGACCTCCGCCGTCGCGTCCGCGGTGCGCTCCCCGCCGTCGAGGAACGCGATCTCGCCGAAGAAGTCGCCCTGACCGAAGCTCGCGACGTGCAAGCTCTTTCCGCCGATCGGCAGCGAGATGCGCACGCTGCCGACGCGCACGAAGAAGATCTCGTCGCTCGCGTCGCCGTGGCGGAAGACGATCTCGCCCCGCGCCACGTGCCGCTCCTCCACGCACGCGAGGAAGTGCTGCACCGTCTCCGCCTTGCGCCCCTGGAACATCGGCATGTCCATGAGGTCGAGCGCCTTCTCGCTCCCCGGCGCGGAGCCGTGCTCGGCGAGGATGCGATCTTCGGCCCACGCGAGCGCGTCCGAGAGCTGGTCGAAGAGCACGTCCTTGTCGTCCGCGTGGAGGAGGCCGACCTCGAGCAGGTAGGCCGCGGCGTCGCGACCGCCGGCGAAGGTGCGCGGCAGGTTGCAGAGCACCATCCGCGCGCCCCGCTCCTCGAGCTGCGAGCGCATCTGCTCGAGGATGTGCACCGCCGTCATGTCCACCGTGTCGACGCGGCGCATGTCGAAGATGATCGTGCGCTGCTTCGCGAGATCGGGCTGGAGCTGGGCGCGGAGCTGGTCGGTCGTGCCGAAGAAGAGCGAGCCCTCGAGCTGGACGACGAGCGTCTCGCCGCCGTGCTCGGTGAGGACGTCGACCTGCGCGGGGAGCCGACGCCGCTTCGAGAGGATCTGAGCTCCGGTGAGCTTGCGACGGATGACGGCGCCACGCGACTCGTTGCGGATGAAGAGCAGGATCGAGAGCGCCACGCCGACCGCGGAGGCGCTGATGAGATCGACGAAGACGGCGACCGCGATGACCGCGACCACGACGAGGAGGTCGAGCGCGGTGGAGCGGCGCAGCGCCCAACGGAACGCGCCCCAGTCGAACATGCGGAACGCGACCACCACGAGGATCCCCGACAGGGCCGCGAGCGGGGCCCAAGCGACGACGCGCCCGAGGAACAAGAACGCGAAGAGGACCGCGCCCCCCTCGATGACCGCCGACCAGCGCGTGCGCGCGCCGCTGGCGAGGTTCACGAGGGTGGGGCCCGAGGTGCCCGCGCCCGGCATGCCGCCGACCACCGCCGACACCGTGTTGGCGACGCCTTGGCCGAAGAGCTCGCGGTTGGACTCGTGGCGATCCCCCGTCATCGCGTCGACGACCACGCACGTCTTCAGCGTGTCGAGCGAGAGCAGCACCGCGAGGGTGAGCGCTGGCCCGAGCACCGCGAGCGCGTCGGACGCGTGCAGGGCGCCCAGCGACGACACGCGCGCGCGGAACGCGTCCACGAAGGACGCGGTGTCGCCGCCGAGCGGCCCGATCACCAGGCGATTCGACGCGAGCGTCCGGAGCTCGGGCTTCGCCAGCGCGAGCGCGACGTAGGCGAGGATGCCGCCGCTCAGGCCGAGGATCGCCGGCGGCACCGCCTTCGTCACCTTCGGGGCGAGCACCATCACCGCGATCGTCGCGAGCGCGACCACCATCGCGGGCGCTTGCCACATCGAGGGGGTGAGGATGCCTTTGCCGAGCGAGACGCCGGCGGGCAAGCCGAGCACCGACGGCAGCTGCTTCAGGAAGATGACGACGCCGACGCCGCTCAGGTAGCCGGTGACGACCGGGTATGGGATGTATTTGATCACCGTCCCCGCGCGCACGAGCCCGAACGCGATCTGGAGGGCGCCCGCGACGAGCCCCACGAGCGTCATCAGCACGAGCACGCGCGCGGGATCCGACGGGTAGCTCTTGAGCATCCCCACCCCGAACGCGCTCATCACCGCGACCGCGGGCGCGCAAGGCGCTGACACGAGCCGCGGCGTGCCGCCGACGAGCGGCGCGACGAGGCCGAGCGCGGTCGCGCCGAGCAGCCCGGCGAGCGCGCCCGCGCCCGCGCCTGCGACGGGGCCGTACACCGCGACGCCGAACGCGACCGCCGCGGGCAGCGCGACGAGCGTCGCCGCGACGCCGCCCCACACGTCGCCGACGATGGAGGAGCGCCCACGGCCTTTGCCGCCCTGCGTGCCCTTCCCGGTCGAAGGCGCCTTGGTCGCGGAGGTCGCCACGGTACGAAGGTACGAGGAGTGCAAGGAGCAGACCACGCCCGAATTCGGCGCCGCGCGCGCGAACGCCCGGCTGCGGGCGCGCAACGCCTGCGGCACGCCGCATTCACTTCGGGGGACGGGTCGGCGGGAGGCCCCGTCGTTTCACCTCGCGCCCGCGCTGGCGCTTAGCGACGTTTTAGCGTTCCACGAGGGATCATTTAGCAACCCGCGATCGCGCGCGGCGCCATCTTCTCGCTTCGTCCGGCGACGAAACGCCGGCAGGAGGAGATTGTGTCATGAGCTCTTGGTCGAAGGTGATGGTCGGTGTCTTGCTGCTCGGCGTCGCGGGCGCGGCGTGCACGAGGTCGGAGCCGACGCCGAGCGGCGCGAGCGCGCAGCAGAGCGCGCCGGCCCTCGCGAAGGTCGACCCCCGGAAGCGCGGGAAGGAGCTCGTGACGCTCGGCGGGTGCAACGACTGCCACACGCCGATGAAGCTCGACCCGGCGCTCGGGATGCCGGTGCCGCAGATGGACCGGATGCTCTCGGGCCACCCCGAGGGCGCCCCGGACCCGGAGGGCGCGCCGGGGAAGACCGATCAAGGCGTGATCGGGTCGACGTTCACCGCGTTCAAGCTCCCGTTCGGCGTCGTGTACGCCGCCAACCTCACGCCCGATCCCGAGACCGGGCTGCGCATGAGCGAAGACGAGTTCGTGAAGGCGATGCGCACCGGCAAACACCAGGGCAAGGCCGACGGCAGGCCGATCTTGCCGCCGATGCCGTGGATGAACCTCGCGCAAGCGCCGGAGGAGGACCTGCGCGCCATCCACGCGTTCTTGAGGACGATCCCGCCGGTGAAGAACCGCGTCCCCGAGCCCCGCGTCCCGGCCCCGGCGATCGCCGAGATCGCCAAGAGCTACGCCAAGATGGGCGAGCACGCGGCGCCCGTGCCCTCGCCGATGTGACTCTTTCGCGCCTCGCGGCTGAAGAGTGCGACGCGAGGTCCGTTCTGGGGGTGCATGAACGTCAAGAAGCCCGTCATCGCCGTGATCGTCGTCGCTGCATCCACCTTCGCGCTCCTCGGCGCGAGCCCCGCTCTCGGAGGCCGAACCCTCGAGTCCGGACACGACGGCGGTCACGTCGCCGACTTCGCGTCCGGACACGACGGCGGCCATCGCGCGAGCGGACACGACGGCGGCCACGTCGCCGACTTCGCGTCCGGACACGACGGCGGCCACGCCAACGCCGCCTCCGGACACGACGGCGGCCACCGCGCGAGCGGACACGACGGCGGCCACTGAAGAGGCGTCCAACGACGTCGCTTCGCCGTCACACCTCGACGAGCGCGATCGCGCAGTCGGCCTCGAGCCGGAAGTGGCCGCGTGAGCACGAAGGGATCCGCACGTCGGGGCACTTCTGCTCGAGCCGCTTCCGCAGGAGGATGATGCGGCTCTCGAGGTTGTCTTTGACCGGCGGGAGCCCGAGCCACGGATCGAGCCTCAGCTCGCGGTTGGTGAACTCGGTGCGGCGGTCGGCGGCGTTCGCCGACAGCACGCGCCAGAGGATGCGCGCCGCCACGTTCCGGATCAGGTACTCGTCGTCGACGAAGACGCTGTCGTCGGCCTTGAAGAAGCGGAACGTGCGCGTCTTGCGGGACGGCGGCGCGACGGCGGACGGGGGCGCGTGCGGCACCTCGGCGGGCGAGTCGTCGTCCATCATCCGATCGAGGGCGAGCGCCGCCTGGTTCGCGATCACGTTGAGGAACGCCTCGTGCCACTCGTCGAACGCGAGCGGCCGCGGGCTCTCCACCGCGAGGACCCCGACCAGGCGCTCGTGGACCACGAGGGGCACCCCCAAGTGGCTCTGCGCCGACGCGAGCCCCGGCAGGGGGATCTCCGGGGTCACCGTCCGCTCGCTCGACACCTCGACCTCGTTGCGCACCGTGCGGCCGTAGCGGAGGTCGCGCTCGACGTCGGAGAGCCGAAGGATGCGGCGCTCCTTGGCCACCACCCCGACGAGCCCCTCGCCCAGCGCCACCTCGGCGCCGACCCCGGACTCGCCGTAGCCCCGGCTCGCGAGGGTGAAGAGGCGCGCGCGCGACTCGTCCGGAACGAGCAGCATCGAGTGCTGGAACCCCATCGCGTCCTCGAGCGACGCGAGCAGCGACGTGACGAGATCGTCGAGATCCGCCGCCCGCGCGAGCGTGCCCGACACGAGCTGGAGCGCGCGGAGCTCGCCCATCGGCGGCCCCGCGTGCCGGAACGGGGTGAGGTCCACCTCCTCGCCGCCGAACCCCTCGACCTTCCGGACCGACAGCACCTCGTAGACGTCGGCCGACAAGAGCCGGAACACACCCTTCATGCCGGTGTGCGACGCGATCGCCTGGATGCGCATGGACATCTCGTCGAAGAGCGGGCCGTTCGGCTCCGCGTGATCGAACCGCAAATCGAGCTCGTAGGCGTCGAAGGTGAGCGGATCGTAGAGCTGCACGCTCGCGAACGGGTTCGCGTCGATGTTCTGCCGCGTCTTGTTGAAGAACTGGCACGACATCGCGACCCGGCGGGGGTCGAGGTAGTGGAGCTGACTCACGTAGGTGACGTTGGGCACCCCGTCGACCGAACACGTCGCGACGACGGCGGGGGCCACCCCCTGGAAGCAGCGCGGCGGCAGATCGGTGAGGTCCACGGTCAGGGCGCCTCGCTTCCGGTCGACTGCAGCGGGGCCCCCGCCGACGGGCCAGGGGTCTGCTGGAAGATCTGCTCGATCGCGATGTCGACGGCGACGGCGGGCTCGATGGTGAGCCGCATCGTCCTCGGGCGCGGCATCCCGACCTGGTGGAGCGACTCGGCGAACGCTTCGAGGTAGGCGCGCGTGCGCGCCTGCTCCTCGGCGCTGAGCGCGCGCACGGCGACGCAGCGGCCCTTCACCTGCATCCCGCGGTTGTCGATGGGCCGCACGAAGGTGACCGCCGCGAGGCCGTTTTCGCGCAGGTTCGCGAGGACCCGAGCCCCCGCCTCGCTGGGCACCACGACGGTCACGTGGTCGCGCGCGGGGCTCACCATGGCGCCCACCGGCCTCGAGCACGCCGGGCGGTTCGTGGCGTCGCGGGTCCCGAGCAGCACCGAGATACCGCTCTCACAAAAGCCGACGAGCTCTTCGGGGATCCGGGCGAGGGCCATCGAAAACCCTCTCAGTTTCGACGGTTTGGCCGACAAACGCAAGGCAGGCGCGCCTCCGTGGGGCGTCGCCCGCGGCGATCGGCCCGCGCCGCCGTCGCCGATTCGCGGACGCAGCGTCGCTCGCGCCGATCGCGCGCGCCCGCGTCACGGCGGGCGCACGAGCCCCGGGCGGGCCGCGTCGTGGGCGTCGCGTGGCGCGAGCTGTGTTCATGCGGATACCCGGCGCGGGGCTGGCCCCGGCCTTGCAAACTCCCACCGCGCGAGCCCGAGCCGCGAACGGCGCCGACGCACCCGCCGGCGCCATGCGATCGCGGTGACCGCACGGTTCCCGCGGGCCCACCGTTCGACGCCCCGACGCGGCGGGCGCCGCGAGGGGGGGGTGCGATCGCGCCATTCACACCAGGCGAACGGGTACACCCGAGCCGTCCGCGATCCAAAGGCGCGTCGGGATGTGGAAATCATTGCTCTTTCACTTGGCATCTCACTTGCTCCCACAGGGGCCATGAGCGACACCACGCACAACCCCATCCCCCTCTCCTCCAACACCGACAGCGAGCTCGTCCGCCTGCGCGACGCCGTCCGCGAGCACATCGCGAAGGACACCATCGTCGACCTCGGGCGCGTCGCCGCGCAGCTCGGGCGCAGCACGCGCACGCTCCAGCGTCGCCTCGCCGCGCACGGCACCTCGTTCCGCGACGTCGTGCAGAGCGTGCGGCGCGACCTCGCGCTCGAGCTCCTCGCGAAGGGCGACCTCACCGTCGCGCGCGTGAGCGACGCCGTCGGCTACTCGGATCCGAAGGCGCTCCGGCGCGCGTTCCACCGCTGGGGCGCCGGCGCGCCGTCGCGTCATCGCCGCCGTCCGGCGTCGACTGACCTTGCGCCGAGCGGGGAATCTCCGGCGAGCGCGTCGTAGACCTCCGGGCGCCGCTGACTCGCCAGCGGCCGCCCGGAGCTGGAATGAACCGATCCCTCGTCGCACGCAACACGATCCACTTCATCACTCTTCTCGGCCTGGCCGCGTGTGCGGCGCCTACGGACACCGACGAGAGCGCCGACTCCACCGAGGAGTCGGTGACCACCTCGTGCGCGATCGAGACCTGCGCCCTGTCGACGCGGGTGCTCCAGGCCAAGAGCTTCACCGCGCGCCCACCCGCGCGCTATCGAGCCGACATCGTGATCGATGGAGTCGGCTTCGATCCGACGCCGCGCGAGGTCCGTCGCGCGACGAGCCGCCCGTACACCTGGGCCGGGGAGCGACGCGTCTTGCTCGGCGGCAGCGCCGCCGGCGACGCCGCGATCGTCGCCGACGACTTCGTCCTCGTCGAGGCGCTCGACGCCTCGACCGGCGCCGCCCTCGGAGCGCTCACCATCGGCGCGCCCTATCGGGTCACGCTCGGCGGGAAGGCCGTCGCCAACGAGCCTGCGACCAGGGCGGTCGACATCGGCCGCATCCTCCCGAAGAACAAGGCGTTCCGCCTCCGCCTCACCGGCCTCGACGCGGGAGGGAAGGCGAGCGTCAGTGACGTCTTCCTCTCGACCGGCCCCGCGCTGCCGCCGCCCCCACCCCCGGGGCCTTCGGCGTGCACGACCGACGTCGACTGCGGTGGCGGCTCGGGGATGTGCTTCGTCGACCGCTGCGTCACCGTCTCGAACGAGACGCGCACCATCGACAACCTCACCCAGGGCGTCACCATCGCCTACCGCGCCGACGGATCGCTCTTCGCCGCCTACGAGAGCTACACGCTCTGGGACCGCGTCGCGTACCAGATGTTCCAGGGCACGTGGGGCGCCGCGCTCACGGGCGAAGGTGGGGGCGGCCCGCTCCAGTCGAGCTGGGTCATCGATCGCGCGCCCGGGCTCGAGCCGCAGCTCGCCCGCGCGATGCGCGAGAGCCCCGGCAGCGGACTCGGCTTCGGCAGCAGCGGCGGGCCGGTCCTCCCCCCGAAGGCGAACATCCGCGCGTTCGGCGTCGGCCGAGACGCGGCGGGCAAGGCGTTCGCCGCGATCGGGGCGAGCCTGAAGGACGCGCGCGGCGTCGATCTCTACCGGCTCTACTTCGCGACGAAGGCGCCGACGGCGTGGTCGTGGTCGACGACCGAGGTCGTGGCCGACCTCGACTTCGTCGCGCCCCGCGACATCGTCGTCCACGTCCGCGCCGACGGCGGAGCCGACGTCGTCGTGGCCACGGAGCACGGCGACATGGCGATCTACCGCCGCACGAACCCGATCGACCCGTGGGCGGTGACGCCTCTCCTCCCCGGATCTCCGGCCCGCGCCGTGATCACCGCCGCCCACGGCGCTCCCGGGACGACGCACCTCGTCGCCCAGGCCATCGACTTCGTGTCGGACCGCTCCTACGGCGACTATACCGCCACGTATATCGAGCTCGGCGACGCCGGCGCGGTGCGATCGATCCCCCTCGGGACCCACACCGTGCAGTACCACGTGCCGTTCCCGGACCTCGACGTCGACGGCGAGGGCAACGTGTGGATCCAGAAGCGGCCGCGCGCGACGTTCGATCGCCCGGCGGTCGTGCGCGTCGACCGCGCGGGGAAGGTGGCGGAGCGCTCGCTCGGCCTCGTCCCCACGGGCTCGTGGCCGTCCTCGCACCTCGCGGTGTCGAAGACGGGCGAGCTCGCGCTCACGCACGTCGCCGACAACAAGACGGTCGGCCTGCGACGCTTCACCCCCAAGCGGTGAGCGTCGCGGGCGACGTTCGGATCAGAGCCCCGCGTTCGTCCCGAGCATGTGATCCTTGGCTCGGAAGTACTTGCGCGCGTGGGCGAGGATCTGGCCGTCGGTCGGGTGGTCGGCGCTCTCGACGCCGACCACGCGCGCCTCGAGCTTGGGCTCGTGCTTGTGCGCGTGCTTCAAGAACTGGAGCTTCGCCGTGCCGGGCCCCATGAGGAGGATCTCCTGCGCGTCGCCGATCGCCTTGGCGATCGACTCGAAGTACTCCTTCTGGTCGTGCGACTCGCCCCGGTGGTGCGAGTCCCGACCCTTGGCGCGCGACGCGAGCTGGTGCTTCGGCATCTTGAGCACCGACTCGTCGAACGACTCACGGTCGAGGTGAAAGACGCGGGCGTGCTCGTGGTCCATCCAGACAGCAGCGTGAAAGCTCATGGCCCGGCGCCCTTGCACTCGACGTACCCACACGGTGCGCGGCGCATTTCCATGTGTTTTCGCGCGTGAGAGCGAAGGTCGCGCGCGCGCGGACGCAGGCCTTGCGCCGCGAACGCGCAGGACCTTCGTCGAGGCGCCGCCGGATGGGGCGTCGATTCTTCGAACCTGGACGGCCCGTCGCTGGCTCCGACCGGGCGAGGAGAGAGCGATGGGTCTGAAGGTCGTCTTGTTCGTGCTGGGCGGAGCCCTCGTCGGCTTCGTCTACCACCGCGTGGTCGGCTGCCGCAGCGGCGCGTGCCTCATCACCGCGAACCCCTACGTGTCCACCGCGTACGGAGCGGTCATGGGCTTCTTCCTCTCGGGCATGGGCCGCTGAAGGCGGTGTACGTTCCAGCCATGAGCACGGCAGCCGGCAAGAAGATCGAGTTCGGGTACTGGTCGGATCCGCTGTGCGTGTGGGCGCTCGTCGCGCAAGAGAAGCTCGATCGCGTCCTCGCCGATCTCGGCGAGCACCTCACGGTGGACTACCGCGTGGTCCCCGTCTTCGGCAGCGTGGCGTGGCGCTTCACCGCGGGGCCTTGGGCCGCCGAGGGCGTCGAGGGCCGCGTCGCGGCCACGCGCCGCATCGCCGAGGCCGCGGGCCGCAAGGACGTCTCCGGCGAGTGCTGGCGGCGCGCGCAGCCGGCGTCGTCGTGGGCGCCGGCGGCGGCGATCAAGGCGGCGTTCGCGGCGGAGCGCGCTCGCGAGGCCGAGCCGGGCGCGGGCGCGCGGTTCCAGCGAGCGCTCCGCGAGCGCTTCTTCGTGGCCGAAGAGGACACCGCGCGGCGCGACGTCGCGCTCGCCGTCGCCGAGTCGACCCGCGTCCCCCGCGCCTCGATCGAGCGGAGGCTCGACGACGGCACCGCCCTCGCCGCGGTGTGGGAGGACCACACCGAGCGCGAGCGGCTCCGCATCCAAGGCTCGCCGACCTACGTCTTCGACGGCGGGCGGGCGATGCTCTACGGCAACTTCGACTACGGGATCCTCCGCGCCACCGTCCTCGAGCTGGTGCGCGGCCTCGACCCGGGGAGCACGGCATGTTGAAGCGACGCGCGTTCTTGCTCGGCACCCTCACCGCGGCGGTCTCCTGCCAGCGCCCCGGCGGCGACGAGCCCGCCGCACCCAAGATGGCGCCCGCCACCCTCGCCGGCCGCATCGCCGACGTGAAGGCGGGGAAGGTCGCGGTGCTCTACGTCGGCCCCGACGCGCTCTTCAAGCGCGGCCGCGTGCCGGGAGCGGTCAACGTGGGCGAGGCGGGGAGCAGCGCCGGGCTCGCCGCGATCAAGGCCGCGATCGCCAAGCTCCCGCCCGAGACCGAGGTCGTCCTCTACTGCGGGTGCTGCCCCGTCGCGAGCTGCCCCAACGTGCGCCCCGCGGGCGCGGCGGTGCGCGCGGCCCGGCCGAACAACGGATACGTGCTCGACCTCCCCACCCGCTTCGCCGACGACTGGGCCGACAAGGGATACCCCACCGAGCGCGGCTGACCGAATATGCCTCTCGGGATAGTCCGGGACGCGTCCGCGGCGCCGGGTTATGCTGACGCGGTGAAGAAGGCGCTCCCTCTCGTGCTCCTCACCGCGCTCGTCGGGTGCAAGAACGCGCCGGAGGAGCCGTCGCCGCCCCCCTCCACCACCGCCGCCACCGCCGCCACCTCCGCCGCGGCGGCCGACGCGACGGCCGCGAAATCGAAGAAGCCGAAGGTCGCCGAGTGCCAGGCCCGCGCGACCGCGATCCTCACCGGCAGCAACGACCCGGCGCGCTGGGGCCGGGCGCGGCCCGACCTCGAGTGCGCGTGCGAGGCCGGCGTCGGCGAGAGCTGCACCGCGCTCGCGACGTCGTACGGCCCCGACGGCGACGGCACCAAAGACGACGCGAAGGCCACGTCGCTCTTCAAGCGCGCGTGCGAGCTCGGCGACGGCTGGGGCTGCAACGGCTACGGCAACGCGCTGTCGAACGGTCGCGGGGCGCCCGCCGACAAGGCGGCCGCGCACCGAGAATACAAACGCGGGTGCGAGCTCGGCGACGGCATGGCGTGCTCCAACGCCGCGACGCAGCTCGCGCTCGGCCGCGTCGGGCCGCCGGATCCGGCCGGCGCCCGCGCGCTCTTCAAGCGAGGCTGCGCGCTCGGCGACAAGCTGTCGTGCGAGCAAGCGGCGCGTTGAGGGCGAGGGTCACGCCGCGGCGCGCGTCGCCCGCGGCGCAGCGCGCGACCGCCGGAAGGCGCCGGGCGGCACGCCGACCACGCGCTTGAAGACCTTGGCGAACGCGAACTCCGACGCGTAGCCCACCGCGCGCGCGACGACGGCGAGCGGCTCGGAGCCCTCGACGAGGCGCGACGCCGCGAGATCGACGCGGAGGCGGGTGACGTACGCGAGCGGCGTCGCCCCCGTGTCTGCGCGGAAGCGAGCGGCGAACGCCGCGCGCGACAGGCCCGCGATCTTCGCGAGGGTGGCGACCGTCCACCGGCGCGACGGATCCCGCCGCGCGGCCTCGATCGCCCGCGCGACCGCGGGGTCGCGCGCGTTGTCGTTCGCGGCGGTCTCACCCGAGGCCGCTCCCCGCGGCGCCTCTCCGTCGGTCGTCGTCATGTCCAAAGCGTTCCCTCTCGGCGCGCCGCCGTAAAGTCCCCCGTGAGCGCGACCGCGAGATTTGGACGATCGGACATGGCCGGCGGAGCGGCGAGGCGCACACTGGCTCCTCGTGACCCCACCGTCCGCTCCCCCTCGCGATCCCGGCGACGCCGCGCTGACGCTGCTGCGGCCCGCCGCCGAAGCGCTCTACGGCTCCCGGACCGTCCTCCTCTTCGGCGAGATCGACGCCGATCTCGCGCGCTCGGTCACCGCCCAGCTCGTCGCGCTGGCGGCGGACGGCGACGCTCCGATCCGCATGCTGGTGAGCTCGCCGGGCGGGCACGTGGAGTCGGGCGACACCATCCACGACGTCGTCCGCGCCATCGGGCCCGAGGTGACGATGATCGGCACGGGGTGGGTCGCGAGCGCGGCCGCGCTCGTCTACGTCGCGGTCCCGCGGGAGCGTCGGATCGCGCTCCGCAACACGCGCTTCCTCCTCCACCAGCCGCTCGGCGGGGTGAGCGGGCCGTCTTCGGACCTCGAGATCGAGGCGCGCCAGATCCTGCTCATCCGCGATCGGCTCCACCGGACGTTCGCCGAGGCCATGGGCCAGGACGTCGCGACCATCGCCGGCGCGCTCGAGCGCAACTACTGGCTCTCCGCCGCCGAGGCGGTGGAGCAGGGCCTCGTCGGCCGTGTGGTCGATCGCCTCTCCGCGATCGGAGACCGCCCGGCGAAGTAGCTCACCAGTCGCTCTTCGGCAGGACCGACATGTCGAAGGGCGCTCGCGTCGGGGCCGCGCCCGAGCTGCGGAACGCGACGGTCGGGTCGGCGTGGCAGCGGAAGTAGGCCTCGAGGTAGCCGTTCTCGACGACCGAGACTCCGCTCCAGCGCTCGCCGATCTCCTCGCCGGTGGAGCTCGGCGCGGTGCGCCCCATGTCGAAGAAGTAGACGCTCGAGGAGGCGCCGTCGATCTCGAGGTAGCTCCCCTTCGAGCCGCGCGCGGTGGCGATCGCGCCGGTGACCGCGGCGGAGGGTTGCTCCGGCACCGCGAACGACCGCTCGGAGGTGCCGTGGCGGAACACCACCTCGTTGCCCTTGGCGCAGCCCGAGAGCTGGTAGCCCTGGACCTCGACGCCGTTCATCGAGCGGGTGCACGCGAAGACGGTCTTCTCGTCGGGCTTGCAGAGCGTCCCGCGCTGCGCGTGGACGGTGATCGCGTCTTCGGTGGTGGAGTCGTCGGCTTCGGCGGCGGCGCAGCCCGAGAGGGTCGCGGCGGCGAGGCTCGCCGCGGTGGCGGCGGCGGTCGCGGTGACGAAGGCGAGGGTGAGCGAGAGAGCAGACTTGGTCGTGTTCATGCCGGCCCCATTAGCGAGGGCCGTGCCAAGGCCAGAAATGGCGCAAGTGCCTGGATTCACTATTGTTCGCGAGCGCGAGGCGCGCAGGGCGCCCCCGCCCGGGTGGACCTTCGGGTACGACGCGAGGCTCCGCGAGCTGATGGCTTCGGACAGGGGCGCTCGAGGTCGCCGGACGCGGTGACGCAAACCATCAGGTCGCGCTCCCGCGCGGCGAAGGCGGCGACCACCGTCTCGAGGCGCGCGTGTGGAGCGACGCCACGGTTTCCGTCGAGCGCGGGCGCGATCGCGCGGCGGCACGAGGTGTGCACATCGGGATGGCATGACCTCCTCTCGAACGCTCCTCGCCGGCGCCGCGCTCTTCCTTCTCGCGGGCTGCTCCCACCAAGTCGAAGAAGAGATGGGCGCGGCGCGCTCGGCGCACGCGGTCGGTGAGATCATCCCCGCCGGCGGCAGCCCCTTCCACTGGGCCAACGTCCCCGAGACGTCGCTCTCTTCACCCCCGGCGACGACGCCGGTGGGCGACCCGCTCCGCACCCGACTCCAAGCGTGGGCCGACCGCGTCGACGCCCTCGTGCAAGAGGACGCGCGCGCGCGGGGCGCGCGGCACGTCCCGACGCGACCGGTCGTGCACCTCGTCCCCTCGAGCTCGGTCAACGCGTGGAACGCCGGCGCCTTCCTCTCGCCCGGCTTCTCCTTCGGCGGCGCCCCCGGCTTCACGCTCCTGTCGACCCAGCGCGTGATGCCGCTCACCGGTGGGCTCGACGGCGTCACGATCGCGACCGCTCCTCTGGCGTGGCCGTCTTCGGCGCAGGCGCTCGCCGACGTGTGGCGCACTTCGGATCCCGCGTGCGAGCTCGCCGCGTCGGGGCCCAAGGAGCTGCGGACGGTCGGCTGCCCCGCCGAGGGCCACGGGTCCGCGCTCCTCGTCGCGGCCACCCCCCACGTCTACTTGAACAGCGGCCTCGTCGAGGGCCTCGACGAGAAGGCCACCGTGGCGGTCCTCGCGCACGAGCTCGGGCACTACTACCGGGCGCACGCTTCGTCGCTCACCGCGTCGCGGTACGGGTTCTGGTACGAGTCGTCCGACGCGAGCCACCGTCCGGTGCCGAGCGCGCGCCAGGGGGAGCTCGCGGCCCGCTACGAGCGCGTCTTGTCCGCGCCCCAGGGGAAGGTCGCGACCTCGCGCCTCTACCACGACCGCATGGTCACGCTGATCGCGAAGGCGACGCTGTGGCTGGCGAGCGAGCCGGCCGCGGTGCGGGAGTGCGGGCCGGAGCTCACCACCGCCGCGCGCTCGCGTTGGCTCGTGAGCTTCTTGATCGCCGACGCCGGCGACCGCGACGTGCGCGCCTTCCAGCGCCTCGAGGGCACCCTCCAGGCGTGCGCCGACAAGCTGACGTTGGGCGAGAGCTCCACCGAGCGCGCCGTGCTCCGCCGCGGGCTCTCGGAGCTCCTCGTCGAGGGCGGCTTCGCCCGGGTGCACGGCGAGCTCGACGCCGCCGCGACCGTGGCCGCCGGCCTCGCGAAGGCGCGCGACGCCGCCGCCCGCATGGACGTGGAAGAGCGCGCGATGCTCGACGCGCTCCGCGCGGGCAAGGTGGGGCTCTACACCGCCGAGGAGGAGGCCGACGACGTGATGCTCGAGATCACCTCGCGCCTCGGCATGACGACCGACGACGTGCTCGAGGGTTGGCTCGGGTTCATGCGCCACGCCGAGAGCAAGGGCTTCCATGGGCGCGACGACGCGACCGGCGAGCTCGGCGCCGACGCCTGCGAGGCGCTCTTGCGCGAGGACTTCCAGGAGCGCACCGCGGCCGGCCAGCGTCGGCCCGTCGTGATGACGCTCGGCGCGCTCTCCGACCCGCACCACGGATTCTGCTATC
>JAEUKG010001193.1 GCA_016794325.1 Myxococcales bacterium
GCGAGCTTGGCGTGCCGCCCGAGCTCGCCGCCCTCGCCCCGCCCGCCGAGCCCTCGAGCGCCGACCTCGAGCGCGAGCTCAGCGGGCGCGACCTGCCGCACCCGAAGAGCAGCTCCGTCGCCGTGGAGGGCCCCCGGTGACGGAGATGGACCTCACCTCGCGCATGCTCCACCTGCGCCAGATCCCGGTGGCGGCCCTCCTGCCGCCGCCCGTCCTCCGGAAGATCGCCGGCGCGCTCCGGCCGCGCACGTTCGAGGACGGCGCGATCGTGCTCCGCCAGGGCGCGCCGCTCGACGCGATGTACCTCCTCACCGACGGAACCCTTCACCTCGACAAGGACGGCCGCCCCTTCAGCGATCTCGTCGCGCCCCAGACGGTGGGCTTCTTGCCGATCATCGCGCGCCTCGACACGCCCTACGACGCGACCGCGAAGGGCGAGGCGCGAGCCCTCGAGCTCGACACCGACACCCTCCTCGAGATCTTCGACGACCACTTCGAGCTCACCGCGGCGACGCTCCGCTACATCGCCGAGCGCCTCTATTTCGAGCTCCGGGAGCTCCCGGAGAGCATGCTCGGCATCCCCCCCGCGGACATGGGACCGATCCCCGCCCACCCCATCGATCTCGTCGAGCGCATCTTGCTCACGCGCCGGATCTCCGGCTTCGCGACCGCCAACGTCAACGCGCTCGCGGTGCTCGCGCGCCAGGTCGTCGAGGCTCGGCCGGCGGCCGGTGAGCGGATCTGGTCCGAGGGCGACGCGAGCGGCCGGGTCCTCTTCCTGGTCGCGGGCACGATCCGCTGCGAGACGAGCGACGGCCGCGCGTTCACCTACGGCCCCGGCACCGGCGTGGGCGGCCTCGAGGCCATCGCCGAGCGGCCCCGCTGGTACACGGCATCGGCGGCGACCGACGTCGTCGGGTTCTGGGGTGAGACCGCCGATCTCGTCGATCTCTTCGAGCACCAGCCCCGGATGGCGATGGACTTCATCGCGATGCTCGCGCGCGCCCAGCTCGGGCTCCTCGCCCGCAAGTCCACGCTGGGCCGGGATCCCCTCGCCGCCGCCCGCGACGTGTCGCGGCTCGGCGCGGTGAAGGTCGGCGCGTGACCGGACCCATCGTGCTGCTCCACGTCGACGACGACGTCGTCGTGGCCGACAAGCCGTCGGGCCTGCTCGTCCATCGCGGGTGGGACGACGACGACGACGTCGCGCTCTTCCGCGTCCGCGACGCCATCGGGCAGCGCGTCCATCCCATCCACCGGCTCGACCGGGGCACGAGCGGAGCCCTCGTCTTCGCCCGATCGCCCGCGGCCGCGGCCGCGCTCGCCCGCGCCTTCGAGGAGGGCGCCGTCGACAAGCGGTACGTCGCCCTCGTCCGGGGGCGGCCCCCCGACGCGGGCGTCGTCGATCACCCCGTCCCCAAGGGCGAGGGCAAGGAGCGCGTGCCGGCGGTCACGCGCTTCGCGACCGTGGCGCGCTCCACCGTCGAGCGGGCCTCGCTCGTGGTCGCCGCTCCCGAGACCGGCCGGCTCCACCAGATCCGCCGCCATTTGCGCCACCTCGGGCACCCGCTGATCGGGGACGTCAACTACGGGTCCGGGGAGATCAACCGCCACTACCGCGCCCGCTACGGGCTCCACCGGCTGGCGCTGCACGCGCTCTCGGTCTCGTTCGCTCACCCGACGACGGGGGCGCGGATCGTGGTCGTGGCACCGCTGCCGCCGGACCTCGCCGGGCCCCTCGCGGCGATGGAGCTCCCGACCGACGCGGCGGCGCTCGACGTCCCCGCGTGAGGGGCGTCACCGCTGGGCGCGCGACGCCCACTCGCGCCGGATGTCGGCCGCGGAGCGCCGCGTCGGGCGAGGCGCGAGGTGGGTGAGATCGAGGCCGCTCGACCGCGCGAACGGCTCGATGTCGGCGTTGGACGAGCAGAAGACACGCTCCGGCGCGTCGTCGATCGCGATCTTGCCGCGGGCGAGCATCACCACTCGGTCGGCGAGGTGGTACGCGCTCACCATGTCGTGGGTGATGACGATCGACGTGACGAGGTGCCGCTCGCGCATGCGCTCGATGAGGCCGTCCACGGTGCGCGACGTCACCGGGTCGAGCCCCGACGTCGGCTCGTCGTAGACGAGGATCTCGGGCTCCGTCACCATCGCGCGCGCGATCCCCACCCGCTTGGCCATCCCGCCCGACAGCTCGGCGGGGAGCCTCTCGGCCGCGGCCTCCACGCCGAGCTCGGTCAACATCGCCGTCACCCTGCGCCGGATGGTCCGCTCGTCGAGCGAGGTCTCCTCGCGGAGCGGGAAGGCGACGTTGTCGTAGACGGTGAGCGAGTCGAGGAGGGCGTGGCTCTGGAAGACCATCGCGAAGCGCCGCCGCGCGGCCGCGACGTCGTCGTCGGAGGCGCTCGCGAGATCGGTGTCGCCGACCCGGATCACCCCTGCGTCGGGGCGCTCGAGCCCGAGGAGCAGGCGGGCGAAGGTGCTCTTGCCCGAGCCCGAGCCTCCGATGACGACGACGGTCTCGCCCCGCATCACCCGAAGGTCGAGGCCGTCCAGCACCGCGCGCCCGTCGTAGCGCTTCACGAGCCCCGACACCTCGATGATCGCGTCCCCGGAGGCGTCGCTCCGTGCGCCGCCTGCTGCAGAAGCTGCGTCCTTCACGAGGGACACACTAGCGAAATACCGCCTGTCTCAGGAGTGAACCGGTTGGCAGGGCAGTTGCAGATGCCGTTTCCATGAGTCGTTTCCCCATCCCATACGAAGTGGAGCTCGACCGGAGCGGGACCGCCCCGATGACGCTCACCGCAGGGCAGCGCCCGGTCCTCGTCGCGGGGCCGCCGCCCGAGTTCGGCGGGACGGACACCTGGTGGAGCCCCGAGCACCTCCTCGTCGCCGCGACCGCGTCGTGCATGACGGCGACGTATTACGCCATGGCCGAGCGGATCGGGCTGCACGTCGTCGCCTTCAAGTGCAAAGGGCGCGGCGTCCTCGACAAGTCGGAGGGCGGGGTCTCCTTCACCGCCATCGAGCTCGACGTCGAGCTCATGGTCGCCCAGGGCGACGTGACGCGAGCCCGCAAGCTCCTCGACGACGCCAAGGCGCGGTGCTTCGTCGCGAGCAGCCTGCGGGCGCCGGTGTCGCTCGTCGCGCAAGTCTCCCCGGCCTGACCCAAGACCTTCGTCCGCGGCGAAGAGCGTGTAGGATGCGCCGCCGTGAGCGAAGAACCGAGCCGATTCCGCGTCAAAGCCACGGCTAGCCTCGTGGCATTGCTCGTCGTCGGCGGCCTCGCGCTCGCCTTCGGCCGCGGCCTCTTCACCCGCCGCGCCGACGTGCGGGACGTGGGGCCGTACGCCGCCGGCACGCGGACGGTCCAGGCGGGCGACCTCACCTTCGAGATCTGGTATCCCGCCCCGCTCACGTCGTCGGAGGCGCTCGTCCGTTACGAGCAGGCCCACCTCGGCTACGTCGCGCGCAACGCGCCGGTCGCCGACGCGCCGCCGCGCCCCCTCGTCGTCCTCTCGCACGGCTACACCGCCTCTCGCCTGGAGCTCGCCTGGCTCGCGGAGCGCCTCGCCGCGCGCGGCGTGGTCTCGATCGCGATCGACCACGCGGACGCCGCCCGGGAGATGGACGGTGCGCTCGCGTGCGAGCGCGCGAAGAAGGCCCGCGCCGCGATCGACGCCGCGCTCGCCGACCCCACCATCCGCGCGAAGATCGCGGGGGAGCGCGTCGTCGCCGTTGGCCACTCCTTCGGCGGCACGACCGCCCTCGCCCTCGCCGGCGCGCGGGTCCGGGGCCAGGCCGGCTGCGACGACCCGCGGGTGCGCGGCGTCGTCGCGACCGCGCCCCCGCTCGCGCCGTTCGATCTCCAGGGCCCGCCCGCAGCCCCGTCGCCCGTGATCTTCGCGGGCACCAGCGACTCCCTCGTCGCCGGCGCCGACGCCGTGGCCGCGCGCTGGCCCGGCGCGCGCGTGGTCCGCGTGCCCGACGCCGGGCACTTCGTCTTCAAGGGCGTGTGCACGCCGTACGCGACGGCGCGAATGCCGGTCGTCTGCAAGGACGCCGCGACCGTCCGACGGCGCGCGGTGCACGACGACGTCGCGGCGGCGGTGCTCGCCCTGCTCGGCGACTGAAGCCGCGGCCTCCGTCGACCGAGCCGCGAGCCCGGCCTTCACGCCGAGAGCTATCCGAACATGGATAGCTCTCGCCTCGCCATCACCGGGAGGCCCACGCCTCCCGCCCTGGAGACGCCTGGCTCTCCACGGCTCCCGCCCCGCGTGTTCGCGACTTCGTCGCGCCGGAGTCGGCGTCCCGAGGCGAACGTCGGGTAGCCCCTTCAGCGCGCGAACTTGCCGACCAGCTTCGTCGACGCGACCTTGTGGGCCACGATCTGCGCGATCACCGCCTGCGGCGTCGACGTCATGTCGAGCCCCGGCAGGGTCGGCGCGTCGACGGCGTAGAGGGTCAGCTCGTAGTCGTGGGCTCCGCCGCCCGGGGGCGGGCACGGGCCGAGGTACTCGAAGACCGGGTTGAAGCTCGACTTCGTCTGGTGCGCCGCCACCGGCGCCGCGATCGAATACCCGTTGGGGATGGACGCCGGGAGCGCGGTGACGCTCGCCGCCAGGTCGTAGATCACCCAGTGGACGTTGTTGGGAGCGGCGAGCGACGTGTCCAGCATCACGACGGCGAAGCCCTGCGTGCCCGCGGGCGCCCCGCTCCACGCGAGCGGCGGCGAGGTGTTGTTCCCGTCGCACGTGTAGAGCACGGGGACGTTCCCGCCGTTGGCGAAGGCGCTGCTCGTGAGCGAAAGCGCCGCCGCCGCGTCGTCCCCCGCGTCCGCTCCGCCGCTCGACGAGCTCGAGCTGCCCCCCGAGCTCGAGCCTCCCGACGAGCTCGAGCTGCCTCCCGAGCTCGAGCCCCCCGACGAGCTCGAGCCTCCCGACGAGCTCGAGCCTCCCGACGAGCTCGAGCTCCCCGACCCGCTCGACGAGCAAGCGGCGACGATGGCGGCGGTGGCGAACGCGGCGAAGGCGAAGGCGGCGCGGGGGGCGGACATCCCTCGAGCATAGCCGATCGCCCCGAGCGCTCGCGCCCCTTTCAGACGGTGGAGCGCGCCGCGCGCGACGCCGCCGCCTCGTCGGCGAAGCGGTACGCGAGCGAGTCCTCGCGCGACGCGTGGGCGCGCAGGCGTTCGATCAGCGCCACGGCCAGGTCGTCCCGCACCATGTGCAAATCCACCGCGACCCCGAGCTCGCCGAGGACGCGGCGAAGCTCGGCGTGCTCGTGCTGGAGCTCGGCGACCTCGCGCGGGTGCGCCGCCCTCAGCGCGGGAAACACGTGCTGCTCTTCGGTGAGGAGGTGATCGCGGAGCCCTTGATCGAGGTGATCCCAGCTCGCCCGCACGTCGTCCCAGTCGCCGCCCCTGAAGGACTCGAGGAGCTCGGCGTAGATGCGCTCGAGCCGGTCGTGATCGTTGCGGAGGGTCGCGCCGGGCCGCGGTTCTCGATGGAAGTCTTTCATGGCAGTCGCTTTCTGAGCTCGACGAAGGCGTAGCGCAAGGCGTTGAGCTGCGAGAGGAGCGCGCCGCGAATCTCCTCCGACGCACCCTCCTCTTCGACGCGCTTCATCGACTCCTCGTAGACCGCGATCGCCGCGCCGTCGCCCCGCAGGCACTCCTCGAGGACGACGGCGTCGCTGCGGCCTCCGAGCGCGAGCCGCGCGTCCATGAGGCCGCGGTGGAGCGCGCCCTTGTTCGTGCCCTGGTTCTCGGCGAACGCCCCCAGCTTCTCGACCAGGCGCTGGAGCGTGATGGCGTATTCGCCGCGCGCGCGCGCGCGGTCGATGAGCTCGGTCTTGAGCTCGGCGTCACGGACGTCGGCTGCGGCGATGCCGTACCCCTTCTCGCCGTCGATGCACGCCTCGATGCACCGGTTGAGCGCGGAGATGATCGCGGGGTCGACCGTGCCGTGCTCGCTGCCTTCGCCCATGAACGCCTCCAGCTCCGAGCGCGAGCTTTGCACTGCGCGTGCCGCCCGCCGGCTCGCGAAATCTCCTGTCTCTTCCGCGCCCTACCGCGCCAGGGCTGCGCCGGGCACGCAAGGATTGCGGCGGCCGCGGGTGGCGCGGCGTCCCGGTTTTCGCTACACCCAAGGGGATGTCGGAGCTCCGCCACGCCCCGAAGCTCGCCGCGGCGGCCGCCCTCGCCGTTTCGCTCGCGGCGGCCTGCAGCGCCGAGCAACCTCGCTCCACCAAGGGCGGTCGCGGCGCCACCGCGGCCCAGTGCGCGCAGAAGACGTCGTGCGGGACGTGCACGCCGGTCCTCGGCTGCGGGTGGTGCCAGCTCGAAGGCGGCGCGGGTCGCTGCGTCGACGATCCCGACGACTGCGCGGATCAGACCACGTTCACGTGGA
>JAEUKG010001203.1 GCA_016794325.1 Myxococcales bacterium
CGCCCTCGCACTTCGGGGGGTTCGCCTTGATGTCGCACTTGCCGCTCACGTCGCACTTCGCCTGGCAGTTCGCCTTCGCCGAGACCGAGGCCTCGCACTTCGGCGCCTGGAACGTCGCCGTGATCGTCGCGCCCGCCTTGAAGGTGCCGATCTGGGCGACGGCGAGGGCGCACCACGCCTTCATCTTGTCGCGCGGGGTCGCCGCCGACTGGGCCGCGTCCTGCTTGTCCTTGGGGGCCTCGAGGTCTTGCGCGATGTTGCGGCACGCCGTGGTGACGTCGTCGACGGCTGCGGCCGCTGTCGCGGTGAAGTCCGCGGTGGCTTGCGCGAGCACCTGGCCCTGCGCGCTGCCGGAAATCTTGGCGTCGATGGTGCCGCCGGCCTTGAACTCGGTGCAGCAGAGCGGGTTATCCGAGCTGCAGCCATTGACCACGAGCGGCATGGCAGCGGCCGCGAGGAACGCAGCAGCGCCGTAGAAGCGTTTTGACAACATGCGAAGCTCTCCTTTTTCAGCGCAAACGGGGGCCGCTGTGGCGAAACCCCATCTCCGGGTAGACGGGACCGATTCGAAGCAATTCGAGCAAATCGAGACTCGATTCGAAAAAACTGGCGCCGACCTTGGCGCTGGTCCGCTACTCGACCTCCTCCGATGCCGAGCCCGTTCCGGCGTGCAAGGAGCACTCCGAAGCGACCTCGACCGGACTGGAGGGTACACCAAAACGTCGCGAGGGGAAGTGTTCTCGGCATTTCGCCAGGCTCGCCGCGGCGGGGCTTTTCGCCCGTGAAACACCGGGGATCCGGGTTCCGGAGATGTAGGTGTGTTGCACAAAACCCACACAAAGCGGGTGCGTAAGTGTGCTCGCATGACCGCGGTGTCACGGTAGGCTGCGGCCGATGCTCCGGTTGATCCTCGCGAACAAGAACTACTCCTCGTGGTCCCTCCGGCCGTGGCTCGTGCTGCGGGCGGCGAAGCTCGCGTTCGAGGAGGTCGTGATCCCGCTCGACGAGCCGGGGACGGAGGCCGCGATCGCCAAGGTCTCGCCGTCGCGGCGCGTGCCGGTCCTCGAGGACGACGGCCTGCGCGTGTGGGACTCGCTCGCGATCGCCGAATACGTCGCCGAGAAGGCGCCCGAGGCGCACCTCTGGCCGAAGGACCGCGAGGGGCGCGCCATCGCGCGGGCGGTCTCGGCGGAGATGCACGCGGGCTTCACCGCGATGCGGACGGAGATGCCGATGAACCTGAAGCGGTCGAACGTCCCCGTCCGGCCCTCGGCCGCCTGCCAGGCGGACGTGCGTCGCGTCGCCGAGATCTTCGGGACGATGCGCGGCGCCCACCGCGACGAGGGGCCGTACCTCTTCGGCGCGTGGTCGATCGCCGACGCGATGTTCACCCCGGTGGCGACCCGCTTCCGGACGTACGGCGTGATCCTCGGCGGGGCGGCGCAGGACTACGTCGAGACGTTGCTCTCCAACCCGGACTTCGCCGAGTGGGAGCGGGCCGCGCTCGAGGAGACCTCGAGCATCACGCGATACGACGCGATCGGCTGACCCATGCGCGCACACCACCTCCTCCGCTTCGCCGCCGCGACCGTCGCGATCGGTGCAGGTTGCACCAAAACGCCGCCGCCGCCGCCGAGCCCCGCCGCGACCGCCTCGACCGCGGCCCCGTCGGCGCCGAGCGCCGGGCCGAGCTCCGCCGCGAGCGTGGCCGCCGCGGCGAGCGCCGCCGCTCCCGCCGCCGCCGGCCCCGCGATCGTCGGGCGTGAGGAGAAGGACGGCGTCGGCCACCTCACCGCGCCGCGGCGCGCGGTCCACGCCTACGCGCGCGTCGGCGACCTCCTCTTGTTCGGCGCCCAGACGCCCGAGGGGCGCGTCGTCTTGTCGTTCGGCGCGTCGCCCGATCTGCCCGGCCACCGGCCGCTCAAGGGCGCGCTCCTCGACGTCGGGCTCGCGGACGCGAGCGGCGCCGCCACCGACGCGGCCGACCCCGTGCTCTGGATCCGCACCGCGTGGGTCGACGCCCAGAAGACGGCGCACATCCTCCTCGCCGAGAGCGCGCGGCCCGAGCCCTGCGGCGCGGGCTCGTCGGGGATCCTCGTCACCGGGAAGAAGGACGGGGTCGGGCTGACGACGAAGATCTGCCCGCGGCCCGACGGCGCGTTCAACTGGGAGACGAAGGCGACGGATCTGCCCGCGGGCGCGTCGATCGCCGACGAGGTGCACCCCGGCACGGCGGAGCCTTCCATCCAAGGCAAGGGCCCGGCGTGGGAGGGCGAGCACCCCACCGGGTTCGTCGAGTTCGCCGAGCACGGCGTGCGCGTGCGGGTGGAGGACGGCGCGATGCGCGCCCAGCGGCGCTTGGTCCACATCGCGGGCGAGTCCTTCCCCGCGCCGCTCGTGCTCTCGCACCCGGCGAACCCGGCGACCCGCGTCGTGCGCGTGACCCGCGATCGCGTCCCGCCGGAGGCGCCGCTCGCGCCCAACCTGACGCTGCGGTTCACCGACGGCGCCGGGGGGCCGCTCCCGGTGCACGTCCTCTTCAAAGGCGAAGACGGCACCGCGAACCCCGCGGTCGTCAGCCACGACCCCGACGTCCACACCGCGGAGCGCTCGGTGTACCTGCCGCGCGGCTACGGGAAGGTCTTCGTGCCCCCGGGGAAGTACACCGTCGTCGCGACCCACGGCCCGGCCTGGACCCTCGAGAAGAAGAGCGTGGTGGTCACGGACCAACCGCTCGCGAACCCGGTGAGCGGGGTCCTCGCCCGGGTCGTCGCGCCGCCGGGGTGGGTCGCGGCCGACTTCCACTTGCACGCCGCGCCGAGCCCCGACTCCACCGTGTCGCTCGACGCGCGCGTCGCGACGCTCATGGCCGAGGGCGTGGACTTCGCCGTCGCGACCGACCACAACCGCGTCACCGACTACGGTCCGTCACGCGAGCGCCTCGGCGCGACCGCGCTGACGACGATGATGGGCTGCGAGATCACGTCGGCGGGGACGCCGCCGCTCGGGCACTTCAACGCCTTCCCGCTGCCGATGCCCGCCGGCGCGCCCGACGACGGCGTCCCGCTCTACTTCGAGACGCCCGCCGGCAAGATGTTCGGCTCGGCACGATCGCTCGGCGCGAAGGTGATCCAGGTCAACCACGCGCGCATGCCGCCCTCGATCGGGTACTTCGATCTCACGAAGCTCGAGCCCGCGACCGGCAAGGCCACGGCCGCGTTCTCCGAGGGCTTCGACGCCCTCGAGGCCCACAACGGGCTCTGGCTCGAGAACCGCGGCAAGACGCGGGAGGGCGCGGTCGACCTCGTCGCCCTCGCGCGGCGCGGGATGAAGGTCGCGGCCACCGGCAACAGCGACTCGCACCGCGTCCTCTACGAGGAGGCGGGCTGGCCGCGCACCTGGGTGAAGGTCGGCGACGGCCCCGAGCCGCTCGGCGACCGTGTGCTCGCGGCGCTGCAGCGGCGCGAGACGTCCGTGAGCGCCGGCCCCTTCGTGGAGATGACCGTCGACGGCAAGCCCATCGGCGCGATCGTCACGCCCGCCGCGAAGGGCCAGGTGAAGGTGCGCGTGCGGGTGCACGCCCCGGCGTGGATCCCGGTCGAGAAGGTGGAGATCTGGCGCGACGACCAGGTCGCGCACACCTTCGACGTCCCCGGGCCCGCCGTCGACGGCGTGCGGTTCGACAAAGAGGTCGTCGTCGACGCGCCGCGCGACGTCACCCTCCTCGCGTGGGTCGAGGCCGAGGCTCCGATCCCCCACGTGCTCCCGCTGGGCCGCGCCCGCCCCATCGCCTTCACCGGGCTCACATGGGTCGACGCGAACGGCGACGGCAAGGTGGACATCGCGCCGCGATGAGGTAGACGAGCGCGGTCATGCGCACGATCCTCACCGCCTCCGCCGGGCTCGCCGTCGCGACCTGCCTCGCCGTCGCCTGCTCGAGCTCGGACACGCCGCCCGCCGCCGCGCCCCCCGCGGCGGGCGACGCGGGCCCCGGCTCGGACTCCGGCATCGCCACCCCAGGCGACGCCGCCGCGGACGCCCCGGCTCCGACCAAGGATCTCCCGTGCCTCGGCGACGGCGCCCCGATGGTCCTCGCCAAGAACCTCCCGTACGCGAAGGTGAAGATCGGCGCGCCGCCGAACCAGGTCGAGGGGGACTTCCTCGTCGACTACGGGACGACCGCGACGTTCGTGGACCTCGCCGCGTTCCCGATCCCGCCGAAGAGCACCGGGTGCGATCCGTCGAAGACGGGGCAGACGTGCACCTTCGACGCGTTCGATTTCTTCGGCCCGTGGGGCTCGGTGCAGCTCGTCACCTCGGACTACGCGGGGATCCCGGGGCCGCCGCGGCAAGCGGGCATCCTCGGCACCGACTTCACGAGCGCGGTCGCGATCACGCTCGACTACCCGAGGGCGAAGATCCGCCGGGCCCTCAAGGAGCAGATGTGCCCCGACGCGGCGCTCGTGCTCTCGGGCTTCGCCGCGGTGTCGACCCTCGGCTTCTTCTCGAACGACGCGAACAAGCTGAAGGGGCTCTCGGACGTCGTCGCGGGGGCCCCGTTCGGGGTGAAGGTGCCGAACGTCCCCACCATCGACGTCCGCATCGCCGGCACCGCGTCGGTCGCGCAGCTCGACACCGGCTTCGCCGACACGTTCGTGCCCTACTCGGTCAACGTGAACGAGCCGCTCCTCACCGCGATGCAGGCCAAGAACCCCGGCTCGATCACCCGCTCGCCGGGCAAGGACCTCGCGCTCACCACCTGCGTCGTCGGCGTCCAAGAGACGGTGGAGGCCTACGATCTCGCGCCCGGGAAGGCGGCCGAGATCCTCGGCGCCGACGGGACGGTGGTCCGCCGCTACAACACCGCGGTCGTGTTCGTGAAGAAGCCGCCGGCGGCGGCCAAGGTCTGCGGCGGCATCGGCACGTGGACCGCCCCCGCCGCGCAGATCGGCGCGTCGTTCTTCGCCGAGGCCGGCGTCACCGTGCTCGACCCCCTCACCTCGCGCGTCTGGATCTCGAAGGACCAGTAGCGCTCAGGGGAGCGGCGACCGCGCCTCTTCGCCCTTCTTCGGCAGGCGCGCCTGCCTCGGCAGGGAGAAGAGGAGGTCGCGACCGCGCGCGCGCTCCTTGTCGCCCTCCCACTTGGGGCACGGAGCCCCGGGGATGACCCCCTTCGGATCGGAGAGGAACGCGAGGGTCCACTCCGGGCGGAGGCGCTCGGCGAGCCCGCCGAGCGGCGGCCCGAGGGGAGCGCCGGACTTGCCGCGGTCGCGCGGGAGGTCGCCCACGAAGTGGCAGTCGAGGCACGCCTTGTTGAGCGCGGTCACCGCCTCGAGCTTCTCGTCGGGCGCGAGGCGACGCGATCGAGTATCCACGAACGGATAGCTCGCCCCGTCGCGGACCGCGAGCGCGCGGGCGATCGCCGAGGCCTCTTCGACCGAGAGGGCGTAGGTGGGGCAGCGCGCGGTCTGGCGATCGGGCGGGGTGAGCTCACCCCACGTCCACTCCGGGTGGAAGGCGGGCCGCACGCCGTTGGCCTGGGGGTCGCGGAGGAACGCGACGATCCATGCAGGTTGCACGCGCTTCCCCTCCCCCGCGAGCGAGGGGCCGAGGCGCGCGTCGCCGCCGGGCGCGTGGCAGGCGACGCAGCGGCGGGACGTCATGAGGGCCTCGCCGCGCGCGGCCTCCCGCGCGCCCTCGCGCGTCGACAGGTCGAAGGCCATCGCCGCGCGCCCCCGACCGAAGCTCTCGAGCACGACCGACAGCGCCGCGATCTCGTCGGCGGAGAGGTCGTAGCTCGGCATGCGCATCGGGCGCTTGCCGTAGGCGAACACGCGCGGCGCCTCGAGCTTGAGGGTCCGGTAAGCGTCGTGGGAGCGCTTGTTCTTGCCCTCGAGGGCCGGACCCCAGTCGACGTCGCGCGACTCCTTGCGGGCGAACTCGGCGAGCGAGGGGCCGAAGTCCGCGCGGGGCGCGATCCCCGAGAGCGAGTGGCACTGCCGGCAGCCGTACGCGAGGAAGAGGCGCTCGCCGCACTCGGCTCGCGTCATCTCCGCGTCGTCGACCGAGCACCGCACGCGCTCGGCGCGCGCCCGCGCGGTGGCGACGTCGGCGAGGCCGTCGGGGGCCGGGAGCGCGACGTCGCGGTGACGCCGCTCGGTGCGACCGTTCGCGACGTCGTCCGCCGTCGGCGGGGCGCCGCGCGACGCGAGGTATTTGGCGACGCTCGCGGCCTCGCGCCGCGTCAGGCGCAGGCTCGGCATGCCCGTCGGGCCGCTCGCCCGCGACGGGTCCTCGAGGAACCACGCCATCCAGTCTTCGCTCATGCGCTCGCTCGCGTCGTCGAGCGAGGGCGCCCCCGACCGCTCGGCGCCGCCCGCGCCGTGGCAGGCGTCGCAGCCGAGGCGCTTCTCGAGCGCGGCGCCCTCGCCCGCGGTCGCGCCCGGGACGTTCGCGTAGCGAGCGACCTTCGACTCCGGCGGCGGCGACCTGTCGGGGGACGCCGAGGGGAGCTCGCGGAACGTGCGCGCGAGGAGGAACGCGACGATCGCGCTCGACTCGCTCTTCATCTTCGCCTCCCACGCCGCGCGCTCGGGGCCCTCGGCGATCCGCTGGCCCGTCGCGGGGTCGATCGGCGGCGGCCAGGCGTTGGGCATCGTGGTCTTGGGGTGCGTCTTCTTCGGATCCCGCACGAACGACAGGAGCCACTCCGGCCGCGCCTTGAGCCCCACGTCGTCGAGCGAAAACGAGGGCGGCTCGACCCCGAGCGGGCCGTCGTGGCACGAGCCGCACCGGAGCTCCTGGTAGAGGCGCTGCCCCCGGGCCAGGGTCGGCGCGAGCTCCTTGCCGGTCTTCGGCTCGCGGAGCGCCGACGCCGCGGGGTGGCACGTCGCGCAGCTCGCCTCGATCTCGGGGATCGACGCCGCGAACGGGCCGAGGTCTTCGTAGGGCACCGGGAGCGCGCCGGGGACCGCCGCCGGGCTCTTCCGCGCGGTGCCGACGCGGAGCATCGTCTCGCTCGGGGCGCGCTCGGCGACGTCCCACTCGAAGGCGCCGTCGGCGCTCGAGCGCTGCCAGGTGTCGGCGGCGTGGGCCTTTCCGCCGAGCTCATCGGCGCGGCCGCGATGGCACGAGGTGCAGCCGAACCGACCCGCGGGGTGCGTGTCGAGCCACCCGCCGGAGTGCGGTTTGTAGAGCCGGGGGACGTCGTCGCCCTCGAGCTTGGGGCCGCCGGCGGCGCCGAGGTGGCAGCTCTCGCAGCGCTCGGCGCGCGGCACCGACACCCCCGCGGCGTCGGCCTCCCAGCGCGCCACGCGCTCGCGCGGCTGGATCGGGATCTTCGCCGACCCGAGGCCGCGGCGGGCGAGGAGATCGTTGTACTTTCCCTGCACCTCTTTGTAGTCGGCCTCGGCTCCGCGGCGCGCGCGGACCCAGACGAACGCCGCGATCGTCAAGGCGACGAGGAGCGCGGCGGCGCCGTACACGAAGCGCATGCCCCGGCGACCGAGCATCCTCCTGGGTTATCGCGGTCCGATGCTGCGCCGCAACAAACCGGCGGACGACGGGCGAGGGCGTCAGCGCGCGCGGGCGACGGCTTCGCGGATCCTGGCGAAGCCGCCGCGGATGCGCTCCTCGCTCGTCGCGTGGCTCATGCGGAGGTAGCCCGGCGCGCCGAAGGGGCCGCCCGGGACCGCCGCCACGCCCGCCTCGTCGAGGAGGAAGAACGCGACGTCCTCGTCGCTCTGCACCGTCTTGCCGCCCCAGCGCAGGCCGTAGAGGCCGCGCACGTCGGCGAAGACGTAGAACGCGCCCTCGGGCTTGCGCGCGCGCATGCCCTCCACGGTCGCGACCTCGGCGAGCATGGCGTCGCGCCGCGCCTGGAACGCGGACCGCATGCGCGCGACCTCCTCCTGCGGGCCGGTGAGGGCCGCGAGCGCCGCGTGCTGCGCGACGGCGGTCGGGTTCGTCGTGCTCTGGCCCTGGACGACGTCGAGCGCCTTGGCGAGCGGCTTCGGGCTGATCGACCAGCCGATGCGCCACCCCGTCATCGCGTACGTCTTCGACACGCCGTCGACCACCACCATGCGCTCCGCGAGATCGGGCGCGAGCTTCCGGCACGAGACGGCCTGGAAGCCGTCGTACACGAGCTCCGCGTAGATCTCGTCGACGATGAGCCAGCAGTCCTTCTTCCGCAGGACCGCGAGGAGCGCCTCGAGCTCGGATTGCGTGTAAGCTGCACCGGTTGGGTTCGAGGGCGTGCAGAGCACGACCGCCTTGGTGCGGGCGGAGGTCGCCCGATCGAGGTCCTCGGCCGACATGCGCCAGCCGCTCGCCTCGGTCGTCTCGACGATGACCGGCGTCGCGCCCATCATCCGCACCTGCTCCGGGTAGCTCACCCAGTAGGGCGCGGGGATGACCACCTCGTCGCCGGGCTCGAAGAGCGCGATCGCGAGGTTGAAGAGGGCGTGCTTCGCTCCCACGGTCACCGTCACCATGTCGGGGGTGGGCGAGAACCCCTTCTGGCGGGCCGCCGCCTCGCAGATCGCCTGCTTGAGGGGCGCGATGCCGGTGACGGCGGTGTATTTGGAGACGCCCTTGTCGATCGCCTTCTTCGCGGCCTCGAGGACGTAGGCCGGCGGCTCGAAGTCGGGCTCACCGACCCCGAAGGCGAAGACGTCGACGCCCTTCGCGCGGAGGTCGGCCGCGCGGGCGTTCATCGCGAGCGTCACGCTCGGTACGACTGCGTCGAGGCGCTGAGCGAGCTTGAGAGTCACGCGGCGAAGCTACCACGGAGATCCGGCGACTGCCGAGCCCGCGATTTCGCGATCGCGAGCCGTCACGACCTTCCGTGACGCCCACGTCACGGAGCGAGGCTCACGCCTCGGCGTCCGCCTCTTCGTCCGCTTCGCGCTTCTTCTTGCTCTCGTCCTTGTCCTTGGACGAGGTCTTCTTGCGATCGGACTTCTCGGCCTTCGCTTCCGACTTGTCGTCGTCGTCGTCCGCGTTGGCTTCTTTGATGCCCTGCTTGAAGTTCTTGATGCCCTGACCGAGCCCCTTGCCGATGTCGGCGATGCGGCCCGCGCCGAACAAGAGGAGCGCGATGAGCGCAACGACTAGGATTTCCGGAGCCCCGATGCTTCCCATGGTTCGCTTCCGCCTCGACCTTCACGAGTATCAGTCCGCGTGAGGTTGGGCAAGCGTAGTAGGAAGCCGAGCACGATCAGGGTCGAAACGACGCCGGCCGCGGGGACGAGCGCGAACGGCGCCAGGGCGGCGACCTGACCGTCCGCCGAGGGCGCGTCGGGTAGCCCACGCTCGAGCGCGCGCAAGAGGCCGAGCGCGGCGAGCGGCCCGGCAGCGCCGAGGACGACCGCGGTCGCCCGGCCCGCGCGGGGGCGCTCCTGGCGCAGAATCAGCGCCCCCCACGCCGACGCGAGCGCGCAGCCGATCCCGGCCGCGCCCATCACCAAAGCGCGCAGCCACGTCGGCAGGTCCGAAGCGCTCCCCCAGGGGGGCAGACCGCGGAGGACGAGCGTCCGCACGCTCACGTGGGTCGAGCCGAGCAGCAGCTTGGCGTCGTCGACGTCCATGCGGCGCAAGTCGGACGAGAACCGCACCTTCCCCGCGGTGACGACCGCCGAGCGCATCGACCCGGGGCCGTGGGCGACGAGCCGAGGGGCCTGCCCCGGCGCGCACAGCCAGACCGCTTCGGCGAACGGCACGGTGTAGGTCGTCGGGGCCTCGGCGCGCGCGCAGGCCGCCTCCGTCCTGCC
>JAEUKG010001215.1 GCA_016794325.1 Myxococcales bacterium
AATAGCACGAATTCAAACGAACGTGCTACGCCCTCGGTTCCATCGCCCGCGCCGCTCAGCGGGGCGCGTACGAGAAGGCGTAGGCGTCGCCCGCCTTCATCCCGCGGACGAGCTGGTTTCGGGCGATCGACGTCGCGGGGACGAGCACGGGCTTTCCGTCGGCGCTCTTGGGGACGGAGTCGAACTCCACCTGGTCGAACCAGAGCGGCGCCTTGACGGCGAGGGTGACGGTGCCGTCCCGCTGCATGTCGGCCTCGGCGAACGGGCAGCCCTCGACCTGGGGCGCGCCCTTGGTGTTCGCGACGTCGGCGGCGTCGATCTCGGCGCGGAACACGCGCGTCTCGCCGCCCTTCGTCGCCGTGCCCTCCACCACCGCGACGTGCCCCGCGAGGCTCGCCGCCCGCGGCCCCGTCGGGGGTGACTGGAAGGTGAACGTCGCCGAGCGCGTGAGCCCGCTCACGCCGTCGCCGGCGCCGAGCGCGGCGTCGCCCGCCTTGAGGTCCACCGAGGTCGCGGTGAGCATCTCGCCGCGCGCCTCGCCGGGCACGTAGTGCCCGGGGTGGGCCCACGCGGTGCGCACGCCGAGCGCCTCCCAGGCGCGATCGCGCGGCGTCTTCTTCGGCGGCGCCCACGAGAAGATCGTCGCGCCCTCGTAGAAGTAGAGCGCGCCGGTCGAGAGCTCGACCTTGCTGAGCGCGATCGACCAGCCCTGGGCGTTGGTGAAGGCCTGCTTCATCTCGGGGCCGCCGGTGATCTTCACGTCGAGCTGGACGCGCTTGCCGCTGGTCCCGCTGCCGTCGGACGACGAGCAGCCGGAGGCGACGAGGGCGAGGGCCGCGAGGGAGGTGACGAGGAGCAGGGAGGTCTTCATGGGTCAGATGTGGATCGAGAGCGAGAGGAGGACGGTGCGCGGCGGGCCCACGCTCACGTGCTGGAAGGGGACGAGGCGCGGCGTCGCGCTCTTGCCGAAGTTCGAGGCGTAGACGAACTGGCCGTCGTACCACTTGCGATCGAGGAGGTTGAACACGTCGAGGCCCAGCTCGACCTCCTTGAGCCGCAGGCCCGCCGAGGCGTCGACGAGGAAGACGTTCTGCCCGTAGTCGCCGTAGGGCAGCGGGCGCCCGGCGAGGCCCTCGAGGCCCCCGCCGACGCGGCCCTCGAGGGTGCGGCCGAGGACCTGGGTGAGGGCGCGCTTGTAGGTGACGTCGCTCCGGAGGACGAGCTGGGGCACGTAGGGGAGGAGGTCTCCCTCGCCGTATCTGTCGTTCGACCCGGTGAACGACGCGTGGGTGTAGGTCGCGCTCGCGCTCGCGACGAGCCCGCCCTCGGTGCGGGCGGTGAGCTCCGCCGAGCCGCCCACGCGGCGGGTGCCCGGCACGCGCTCGTTGCGCGCGGTGGCGGGGTCGAACACGAGGTCCTCGGTGAGGTCCGTGTAGAATGCAGCGATCGACCCGGCGAAGCGCTTGCCGTCCTGGTAGCGGAGGCCGAGCTCCGTGCTCGTGACCTCGGTGAAGAAGGTCTTCTCCCCGTCGGAGAGGCTCCGCGCCTGCGGCGAGCGGAAGCCCTCGCCGTAGCTCGCGAGCGCGTGGAGGCCGGGCACGATCGCGTAGTCGACGGTGAGCTTCTTGCCGAGGTGCGCGCCTTGCGCCGCGCGGCCCTGGGCCGCGACCTGCCGGGTCGGGTCGGTCGTGCCGCCCACCGCCTGGTCCTCGGCCGAATACGAGAGCACGTCGGCGCGGACGCCGCCGCGCACGGTGAGGCGGCGGATCGGGTGGACGGCGAGATCGACGTACCCGGCGAGATCGGTGCCGCGGACCTTGGCGTCGACCAGGGTCTCGGTCGGGTGATCGTCCACTTCGGAGAGGCGGCGCTGCGACTGCTCGATGATGTCGTGGCGCCCGTAGAAGCCGACCTCGATCGAGTCGTGCGGGGCGAGCAGGGTGAGGGTGCGCTGGAACGACGCCGTCATCCCCAGCGTCGTGCTCTGGTTGAGCTGTTGGGTGTTGTCGCTGTCGAGGGTCGGCTTGCCGCCGCGCTGGGTGTCGAGGAAATATCCGGTGAAGTTCTGGCGGAGCTGGAGGTTCCTGAAGACCACGAAGGGCGCGACCTCGAACCGCGACTTCTCCGAGTCGCGGTGGAGCTCCGCGAGCACCTGGTGCCGCGTCGAGTGCCCGCCCTGCTTGGGGTCGAGCACCGCGAAGCGATCGACCTTGCCGCGCGCGATGTCGGCCTCGGGCACCACGCCCGCCGCGTCGTAGCGGCCGCTGTAGGTCGAGCCGAGGACGCGCACCGAGAGGCCGTCGGAGAAGTCGTGGGTCGCCTGGGCGACGAACGAGCCGCGGCGCGCGGCGCGGTTGGGGCCGAAGCCGTCGGTGGAGTACTCCTCGAACGCGGCGAACGTCTCGTCCGACATCTCCTTCGGGTGGTAGGCGAGGAACAGCCGCTTGGTGCCGAAGGAGCCGTAGGTGGCCTTGGCGGTGGCGCCCGGCTCCGCGTACCCGAGCTTCATGCGGATCGTGCCGGCGACGCCGAAGTCGCCCTGCCGCGGATCGTAGGTGCCGGGGGTCGCGCGGATCTCCTTGAGCACCTCGGGCATCGCGAAGTGGAGGTCGGCGTAGCCCTGGCCGTGCACGTTCGACACCTCGTTGACGGGGACGCCGCCCACCCAGAGCTCGATGTCTTGCCCGTGCACGGCGTCGAAGCCGCGGAGGAAGATCTGGTGGGCCTTGCCCTCGCCGCTGTGCTGGGTGACGAACACGCCGGGCACCACCTGGAGCGCGTCGCTGGCGGTGCGGTGGGGCGCGGCGCCGATCACGTCGCGCTCGCGGCGCACCTCGGAGGCGCTGCGCGGCGGCGCCGCGCCCTCGACCCGCACGTGCTCGACGTGCTCGTGTTTGGGCTCCTCCGGCGGGGGGGCGCCGGGGGCGGGCGCGACGACGGCCGCGGGCGGCGGCGTCGCGGGGGCCTCTTGCACCGGGGCCGCGGCCGGCGCGGCGGGCGCGGCCACGCCGAGGAAGCGCACCGCGCTCCGGATGCGCGCGGCGACGGGCTTGCCGTCGCGGAGCGCGGGCTCGAACGTCCACGCGCGCACCGCCTCGAGGGCGGCGCGATCGAGCTCGGGGCTCACGCTCGCCTCGATCTCGGCGCTCGCGACCTTGCCCTCTTCGCTCACGGTGACGACGACGGGGACGACGACGTCGTGGGTGTCGGCCTTGCCGCCCGGCCAGGCGGCGGCGGGCTGCGACTTGGGACGCGGCGCGACCACGTCGTGAGCGAGGGCGCTGCCCGCGGTCGTGGCGACGAGCGAGAGCGCCAGGCACGACGCGAGCAAGGGGCGGCGCGGCATTCGGTGGGGTCGTAGCATGAGTTTCGAATTTTGTGTCACGATGACGGGCTGCTGCTGGGACAACGCCCGAGACCCTGCCCCGGATCGCGGCTACCCCAGGCTCCGGGGAGCACGAATCGGCGCGTTCGTGGTACGCGGCGCCGCCGATCCGGCGGCCGCGGTCGCGCGTTTCTTGGGTGGAGGAAGCGATGGTCGAACGGACGGGACTCTGGGTGGGGCTCTTGGCGATGACGGCGGTGGCGTGCGCGGGCCCGGCGAAGACGGCGACGCTCGACCTGACGCAGGCGGCGCACCACCACGATCCGCACGACCACAACCACTCCCGGGGCAAGATGCTCGAGGCCTTCGACGGCAAGGTCGCGGCGCTCCTCACGTCGCACCTGTCGTCGAAGACCGGCAACGAGCTCGACGTCTTCGTCGAAGAGGCGGGCGCGCCGCGGGCGCTCGCGGTGACCAAGCTCACCGCCGCCGTCACCGGCGCCGCCGAGCCCCACACGCTCACCTTCGAGTGCGCCCCCGCCGACGAGCGGCCGGCGGGCGAGAAGGAGGGGACGTGCTCCCACTTCGTCGCCAAGGCGCCCTGGATGACGACGAGCGATCGCCTCCGGGTGGAGGCGGCGCTCCCGCTGGGGGAGCGCGAGCAGCGCTTCGTGTGGCGCGACTTCGACCCGAAGCGCTTCGCTCACCACGAGGAGTGAGGTCGGCGCGAGGTGCCCGCGAGCTCAGCTCTGCGGTCGCGTGCCGTCTGTGCGGTAGCGCGCGAGGTCGAGGTGGAAGTGGTTCTTGTGGAGCGCGTCGAAGAACGGCGTGAGCACGTGCGAGAACACGTCCTCGTCGTTCGCGCGCCGTGAGACCTTCCGGAGGAAGAGCGCCGCCGGCTTCTTGGGCTCGTCGGCGCCGGCGTCGAAGTCGCGCAGCACGTCGACGGTGCGCCCGTCGGCGAGCACGAACGACGCGAGATCGATCGCGTTCGCGTACGAGTGCTCGCTCACCCAGCCCTTGTAGGCCGCCATCTCGCGGCACACGTAGGTGCCGATGTGGTTCACCCGGGCCACGCGGGAGCGGAGCACCGACGCGGCCTCTTCTTGGACGATCTTCTCGAACGACGCCAGCGCGAGGGCCATCGCGCACGTGAGGAGCGGCGGGGCGCCGTAGGTGATGTCGCCCGGACCCTTGAGGTAGGTCACCACCTGCGGGGCTCCGCACGCGAACGAGGACCCCTTCGGCGTGTGCACCGGGAGCGTCGCGCGCTGGAACTTCACCCCCGCCTTGCCGAGCGCGGCCTCGCAGTCGTCGATCGGGTCCGGCGGGCCGACGACGAAGTCGTCGTCGGGATCGACGTTCGCGTACGACCCGGGCCGTCGCGGCTTGGGCGGCGGCGGCGTAGCCGCGCTCGGCGAGGGAGCGGCGGCGGGCAGCGGCGGCCGCTCCGTGGCGACGCTCGGGGCTCCGGCGGCGACGGCTGGAGCGCGCGCCGTCGCTCGTGGTGGACCGGAGGTCCCGCAGGCGAGCAGCCAGGCTGCCGCCACCCCCGCGTAGCCGAGCGCGCGCCTCACCACGATAGCGTAGCGCGGAGGCGGCGCCGTTCCATTCGCGCGCGCCTGCGGGGCGCACGGCGAGCTCGCGGCCCTCCGCTTCGCCGAGCCGGCCCCCGAAAACCAGCTACCATCGAGGCTGGGGCCATGTCCGACGACCTCCTCGGGAAGACGCTCGGTCACTTCCGCGTCGACGCCAAGCTCGGTGAAGGGGCGATGGGCGTCGTGTACCGCGCGACCGACGAGCGGCTGCGGCGGGAGGTCGCGCTCAAGGTCCTGCACCGCAGCCTCGCGAGCGACCCCGAGCGGCGGGCGCGCTTCCTCCGCGAGGCCCGGCTCGCGGCCGCGGTCACCCACGCCAACGTCGCCGCCATCCACGAGGCCGGCGAGGCCGACGGCTGGTTCTACCTCGCGATGGAGCTCGTCTCGGGGTCGAGCCTGCACGACGTCATGCTCCGGGGCCCGCTCCCGGTCCGGGACGCGCTCGCCGTCGCCCGAGGTATCCTTCGTGGGATAGCCAAGGCCCACGACAAGGGGGTCGTCCACCGGGATCTCAAGCCCGAGAACGTGATGCTCGACGAGGACGGCGAGGTGAAGGTCCTCGACTTCGGCATCGCCAAGGCCGGCCCCGGCGTGATGGGCGCGTCGGCGATCCCGCTCACCCACAAGGGCGCGCTCATCGGCACGCCGGCGTACATGTCGCCCGAGCAAGGCACGGGCAAGGAGGTCGACGCCCGCACCGATCTGTTCGCCTTCGGCATCATCCTCTTCGAGATGCTCACGGGCCGGCGCCCGTTCGGCGGGGTGACGCCGCTCGAGATGATCGTGTGCGCGACGACCGAGCCGCCCGACACGCCCTCGCGGCACGCCCCCGAGGTGAGCCCGGAGCTCGACCGGTTCGTCCACCGGTGCCTCGAGAAGCAGCCGGACGCGCGCTTCGCGAACGCGCGCGAGGCGCTGGCCGCGCTCGACGCCATCGCCGGCGCCGTGGGCTCGTCGCCGAGGCTCACCGCGCCGACCCCCGCGCCGTCGGAGCCGTCCGGGCCAGGGACGGTCGTGATCGGGCCGATCGGGATCCTCGACGTGGCCCCGCCCGCGTCGCCCAGCCCGGCCGCGGTCGAGGCGTACCTGCGCGGCCTGAAGGGCCTCCGCGGCTGCGACTGGACGACCGCGGCCGACGAGCTCGGCGCGGCGGTGAAGCTCGATCCGAGCCTCGCGCCCGCGCTCTTGCGCCTCGCCCTCGTCTCCGGCTTCAACGCGAGCTACCTCTTGCCGACCGAGATCCGCGCGTACTTCAACCGCGCGGCGCAGCTCCGCGACCGTATGAGCCCGCGCGACCGCGACCTCCTCCGCGCGCTCGAGCCGTTCTTGCTCGCCGAGCCGCGCGACCTGCCGGAGTGCCGGCGCCGGTTCGAGGCGGTGCTCGCCAAGCACGGCTGGGACGGCGAGCTCCACATGATCGCCGCGAGCGCGATGGACGGCTTCGACCCCGGCGCCCAGCGCGTGTGGGGAGCGCGCGCGGTGCAGCTCGACCCCCAAGACGCGAGCGCGTGGCAGGCGTACGGCGGCGCCCTCTCCGACACCGGCGACCCCGACGGCGCGCGCGCGGCGTTCGAGCGCATCACCGACATCAGCCCGACCGGCGTCGACGGCTTCTACGAGCTCGCGATGCTCGCCGCGCGCGAGGGCCAGGCGACCGCGGCCGAGCGCCACGCGCGGCGCATCCGGGCGGTGCTCGGCCCGACGGCCAACGAGTGCGACATCCTCGCGAGCGCGCTCTACGCGCAGGGGCGCTCGCTCGACGACGTCCGCGAGATCCTGCGCGGGAAGCTCCCGGTCGTCCCCGAGAGCCGTCGCTCGAGCACCGAGGCCCACGACAAAGTCTGCGTCGCGGCGATCTCCGGGGACTTCGACGCCGCCCTCGCGCATCTGACGGCGTGGCGGGCCATCCTCGGCGCCGAGCAACACCTCGAGATCCACGGGGCGTGGGCCCGCCTCTCCGTCCTCGTCGCGCGCGAGCGGGGCGACGACGCCGGCGCGGTCGCCGTCGCCGAGCGCTTCCTCGCGGGGCGCGACGCGTGGGCGCGCACCCACCGCCGCGCCGACGACGCGACGCCGCTGTGCCTCGCGGTGGCGCTCTCCGCGGGGCGCGTCTCGGCCGCGCACGCCGCGAAGGTCCGCGACACGTGGATCGCGGAGGCCATCGGATCGCCGGGGTGCCGGTGGGGCATCGCGTTCGCCCCCGCCCTCGAGCGCGGCGTCCCCTGGGGCGACGCCGCGCGGGCGATGCTCCCGCCGCCCGACCGATTCTGGTTCGGGCGGTTCCCGATGCTCCGCTACGACGCCGGCGTCGCGCTCCTCAACGTCGGTGAGCGCGCGCGCGCCATCGAGCTCCTCGGCGGCGTCGCGAAGAGCTGCCTCGCGATCCTCGATCCGTTCCGCGCCGTGCACGCGTCCCTCCACCTGGGCGCCGCCCTCGAGGCGAGCGGGGATCGCGCGGGGGCGCGCGCAGCGTACCGATCGGTCGTCGAGCGTTGGGGGAGCGCGCGGCCCGTGAGCGCGAGCGCGGCGAAGGCCGCGGCGCGCCTCCTCGCCCTCGGCTGACGCGGCGGTCCGTGGCCGTGGCCGTGGCGCCCGGCGCAGGGTACGCTCCGAGCATGCGGGCGAGGCTCGTCATCGGTCTGTTCGGGCTCGCGCTCCCCGTGGCCCTCGCCGTCGCGTGCCGAGCTCCAACGCAAGCGCGCGTCGACATCGTCACCACCGCGCCCTGCGCCGAGCTCACCGGCGTCGCGCTCACCGTGAAGTCGCGCCCGGTCGCCGCCGAGCAGGCGGTCGCGGGCCGCTTCGTCACCGCGACCACCCGCGAGTGCGCCTCCGGCCGCGTCGGCGACATCGTCCTCGCGCCCGGTGAGGACACCGGCGCGATCGTCGTCGTCGCCGGCTACAAGGGCGTCCCCGCGACCGACTGCGTGCCCCCCGCCTACGCCAACTGCATCGTCGCGCGCCGCAGCTTCTCGTTCATCGAGCACACGACGCTGACGATCCCGATCTCGCTCGACCCCGACTGCGTCAACGTGCCCTGCGACGCCCTCTCCACCTGCTCCAAGGGGAAGTGCGTCGATGCCACGGTGCGGTGCGA
>JAEUKG010001228.1 GCA_016794325.1 Myxococcales bacterium
CGAGTGACCTCGCGCATCTGCAGGAGCCAGGTCGCGCCGACGAAGGGATCGAAGTCGATGACCGCGGCCGGCGCCGGCGCGCTCTTGTCGCGGAGCCACGGGGCGAGCGACTCCGCGAGCGCGCCCGCCTCCTCGCGGTCGAGCCAGCCGAGGAGGCTCTCGCCGCCCTCGCCTTCGCCCCCGAAGGCGAGGGCGCCGCGCTTCCCCAGCCGCAGGAGGTATCCGAGCGCGGGCTCGTTCGCGTAGTCCACGACGGCGGGAGGCTCGGGGAGGCCGCGCTCGGCGTAATACCAGCCGACGAGCTCGCTCCACACGCCCTCGGCGCCGAGCGCGACCGGCGGGCCGAGGCAGCGGGCGGCCGCTCCCTGCAGGAGCCTCGCCACCACCTCGGCCTTCACCGAAGCCTGGCCGGCGGGGTGGAGCGGGCACCGCGCCCGCGCGTCGCACGTCGACGACGTGCACGCCCCCGCGGCTGCGGGGGCGATCGCCTCGAGCAGCGGCTCGGCGTCACGCACGCCGAGATCCTCGCGCGCGACCTCGCACGAGCCGAGGGCGCCGACGCCGAGCCCGCGACCGAGCGCCGCGCGTTCGCCTTCGCCGAGCGCGTCTGCGAGCCAGGCGGGCGCCCTCCCGGCGCCCTCGGGGGCCGCGAGGAGGGCCCGGAGCGGCCCGGCGATCTCCTCGCGGAAGCGGCGTTCGTCGAAGACGTGGATCGTGCTCGTGGCGCCCATGGAGCGTTGCCTCGGAGCTCGATTCTAGTTCGGCCCCCGCTCCGCGAGCGCGATTTCGCCGCCGCGCGCGGCCCCCGGCCCCGACCCGCGCCCCCGGCGGGCGATTTTGATTGCGCGCGATTGAATCGTGCACAAAGTAATTGGGCGTCGCGGCGCACGAAGGCGCCGCCGACCCCAAGGAGAAGCCCATGAGCCAAGGTCCGTCCGTGCTGGAGAAGCGCCTCTACACCGCCACCGCCACCTCGACCGGGGGCCGCGACGGCCGCTCCAAGACCGACGACGGGGCGCTCGACCTCGCCATCGTGCCCCCTCGCGCCCTCGGCGGCAGCGGCGCCGCGGGGACGAACCCGGAGCAGCTCTTCGCGGCCGGGTACTCGGCCTGCTTCGGGAGCGCGCTCGCTCACGTCGCGCGCGCGCAGAAGATCACCACCGGCCCCGTCACGATCACCGCCAAGGTGCACCTCGGCGCGGTCGGCAAGGGCTTCGGCCTCGCGGTGGAGCTCGTCGCCGACCTCCCCGAGCTCCCGCGGGAGCAGGCCGAGGCGCTCGTCCGCGCTGCCCACGAAGTGTGCCCCTACTCCAACGCCACTCGTGGCAACATCGAGGTCGACGTGCGCGTCGCCTGAGCGCGCGCGGGAGGTGTGCCCGTGAGACGAGCCGACGATCGAGCGCTGCTCCTCGACAACCAGCTTTGCTTCGCGCTCTACCGCGCCTCCCGCGCCCTCACCCGGGCGTACGCGCCGATCCTCGAGCCGCTCGGGCTCACCTATCCGCAATACGTCGTCATGCTCGCGCTCTGGGAGCGCGACGACGTACCGGTGAAGGACCTCGGGGCGCGCCTGTCGCTCGACTCCGCGACCCTCACCCCGCTGCTCAAGCGCCTCGAGGGCG
>JAEUKG010001231.1 GCA_016794325.1 Myxococcales bacterium
CGCCCTCGAGCTCGAGGTGCCCGAGCCTCGCGTCACGATGAACGACCGCGGGTTGCCCGAGACGATCACCCGCCGCGGCCAGGACCCGGGCGTCAAGCGCGCCTACGAGCTCATCGAGGAGCTCATGATCCTGGCCAACGAGACGGTGGCGACGTGGCTCATCGAGAAGGGCGCGCCCGCCGTCTTCCGCGTGCACGACCCGCCCGACGAGCAGAAGCTCGCGCGGCTCGCGGCGATGTGCGACGTCCTCGGCGTCCCCTTCGAGCTCGACGACGCCCGCGACCCCAAGGCCCTCGCGGCGCTCGTCAACGTCTTCAACGAGCACGCGATGGCGGGAGTCCTGAACAACCTCCTCCTGCGCTCGATGAAGCAGGCGATCTACGACGTGGAGAACCGCGGTCACTTCGGCCTCGCCTCCGACGCCTACCTCCACTTCACGTCGCCCATCCGCCGCTATCCCGATCTGATGGTCCACCGGCAGGTGCACCGGCTCGTCGAGCACGCGCGCGTCGACAAGAGCGACGAGGCCCGGCAGAAGCTCGCCGAGAGCGCGATCGCGTGCTCCCAGGCCGAGCGCCGCATCATGGAGATCGAGCGCCAAGTGCTCGATCTGTATCGGGTCTTCGTCATGAAGGACCGCATCGGCGACATGCTCGAGGGCGTGGTGTCGGCCATCGTGAGCGGCGGCGTCTTCGTCACCCTCGACGATCCGTTCGTGGACGTCCTCGTCCGCTTCGAGGACCTCGGCCCCGGCGGCTACGAGGCCGACGAGGACGCGCTGCGCGCGGTGGCGCTCCGCTCGGGCGACACCGTGCAGCTCGGCGACCGGCTCACCGTCGAGATCGTCGAGGCGGCGCTCCTGCGTCGCGTCGTGTACGCGCGGCGGCTCGTCGGCGAGTCGAGCCACGACGGCGCGCGCCTCGGGCCGCGGCGCGGGGCGAAGGGCCGCAGCGAGCCCTTCCGCGTCCGCCGCGAGAAGGGCGCCGTCCGCGGCTCCGCCACCGCGCGGCCGGAGCGGCGCGGCGGCAAGCCCGCGAAGCCCGAGCCGCCCGCGCGGCCGGGCAAGCGCAAGGGCAAGGGCCCGAAGAAGAAGCGCCGCTGAGCCTCGCGCTCGAGAGCCGTCCACGAATGGACGGCGCTCGCCCGACATCACGGGGAGGCTCCCCGCGTGGAAGGCCCCACGCGTGCGCGAGTCCGTCGCGCCTGGCCTACCAGGCGACCTTCGTCGGCGTGAGGCGGCGCTCCTTGGTGCCGTCGCCGAGCTGCCCCGACGCGTTGCCGCCCCAGCAGAGCATGTCACCCGCCTGCGTCTTGGCGCACGCGTGGAGCGACGCGAAGCACACGTCCGTCACCGCGCCGAGGCCCACGACCTTGGACGGCCGCTCGTCGTGCGACTGCTTGCCGACGCCGAGCTCACCCTCGACGTTCGAGCCCCAGCAGCTCACCGTACCGTCTTTGTGGATCGCGCACGCGCCGCTCTCGCCCGCCGAGAGCTTCTCGACCGAGTCGACCTTCACCACCACCGGCGTCGGGTGCGGCTCGAAGTCGGGGGCGGTGCCGAGCTGGCCCGAGTCGTTGTTGCCCCAGCACTTCACCGCGCCGGCCTTGGTGAGCACGCAGGCGAAGGCGTCGCCCGACACGAGCTGCGCGGCGTCGGCGATCCCCGGGTTGGCGAAGCTCACCTTCGCGCCCTCGGCCCACTCGCCGCTGCCCCAGCACTTCACCGCGCCGCTCGTGAGGCGCGCGCACGCGTGGGTCGACGCGACGGCGATGTCGGCGATGCCCGACGCGACGCTCGGCGACAGGCCCTTGTCGCCGGCCGCGAGGCCCCAACACGAGGGCTTGCCGCCGCCGCCGAGCGCGCAGGCGAGGAGGCCGCTCGCGCCGATCTGCTCGGCGCCCGACACGCCGGAGACGGGAGTGGGGCTGGCCATCTGGAGCGGCCGGCCGTCGCCGGCGAGGCGGCCCGAGCCCCAGCACTTCACCGACTTGTCGCCGAGGAGCGCGCACCCGAACTGCGCCGCGAGCGCGATCTGTTCGACGCCCGACACGCCCTTCACCACCGCGGGGCGCGTCTTGTCGCCGCTCGAGTCCCCGAGCTGCCCGTCCTTGTTGCGACCCCAGCAGCGCACCGAGCCGTCGCCCATGAGCGCGCACGTGTAGAGGTCGCCGCACTCGATCTGCTTCGGCTTGTCGGCGGCCACGGCGGGCGCGCCTTTGTCGGGGCCGCCCGGCGGCGGATCCCCCTTCGGCGTGCTCGTCGGCGTGGCGGCGCCGCCGCCGGCGCTCGACGTCGCCGATCCGCCGCCACCGCAGGCAGCGACGAGGAGCACCACGAGCCCGGCGGCGAGGAGCGCGCGCATCGACGCCCATCATACCCGCACGGCGCGCGGCTTTCAGCATCCACGAAGGCGGCGCGCGCGCGAGCGCTGCGTCAGGCCTTGATCGCGGTCCGCGGGTCGCCCGACTGGTGCTTGGCGAGCTGGTCGACGAGCGCCTCGAGCTCGGGCGAGGCCTCGGCGGGGACCTGGATCATGAAGCGGACGTACAGATCGCCGTTCGCCTTCCCGCGTGTCGACGCGACGCCCTTGCCGCGCAGGCGCATCACGGTGCCGCTCTGCGTGCGCTCGGGGACCTTCAGCGTCACCGCGCCCTCGAAGGTCGGGATCTTCACCTTCGCGCCCCGGTACGCCTCGGCGACCGTGATCGGCACGTCGAGGTGGAGGTCCGAGCCCTCGCGCTTGAAGAACTCGTGCGGCGAGACGTGGATCGACAAGATGAGGTCGCCGCTCGGGCCGCCGTTCGGCGACGGGCCTCCGTGCCCGGGGATGCGCAGCCGGCTCCCCTCCTCCGCGCCCGCGGGGATGCGCACGCTGACGGGGCTCGGGTTGCCTGGCATGCGCAGATCGACGGTGGTGCCGCGCACGGCGTCGCCGAACGGGATCGTCACGTCGGTCTGGTAGTCGCGCCCGGGCATCGGCCCGCGGCGGCGCGGCCGACCGAAGAGCTCGCCGATGTCGAACCCGCCGCCGCCTTCGTATTGGCCGCCGTACGCGTCGTGACCGAAGAGATCCTCGAGGCGGACTTGGCCGCCGTTGCCGGGCATGCCGCCTTGGCGCTGCCAGTTCTTGTACGCGCGCATCTTCTCGGCGTCGAAGCCCTCGCGGAGGCCCTCCTCGCCGAACTCGTCGTAGAGCGCGCGCTTCTTCGGATCGTTCAGGGTGTCGAACGCGCGGTTGACGGCCTTGAAGCGCGTCTCGGCCTGCTTGTTCCCCGGGTTCTTGTCGGGGTGCAAGTCCTTCGCGAGCTTGCGATACGCCTTCTTGATGGCGTCGGCGTCGGAGCCGCGCGGCACCCCGAGAACGGCGTAGAAGTCGTCTCCTGTCCCGGCCATTTCCGTACCAAGGTAAGTCGGGTGGGTTTGGGGCTCAAGGGGCGCTCCGCTCGCGCCGCGCGACCGCGCCTACCGCCGGCCGTCTCGCCCTTGGGGAGGGAGCTCGTCCGGGCGGCGGACCACCGGGGGCGGCTCCGGGAGCTCGGGCTCCACGCGCCACGCCGCGCCCTCTTTCACGCAGCGGACCTCGGCGCGATCCGACGGGTCGCTCCCTTCCACGTCGACCATCGCCGACGACGGCCCAGTGGAGCGCGCCGTCATGTGCTTCGGGCGGAAGCGGAGCGCGAAGCGCCCCTCGGCGAGCACCTCGTGGGGCTCGACGCGGCGGCCCTGGGCGCGGCCCGTGCGCGCCGCGCGCTCGGCGAGGTTCGCGCGCGCGTCGGGGCCCAAGAGCGTGTAAACCGCACGCATCTTGGGGCCGTCG
>JAEUKG010000066.1 GCA_016794325.1 Myxococcales bacterium
GATGGAGACCCTCGCCGCGTTGGAGGAGCAGGTGAAGACGCGCGTGCAGTCGGTCGACAACGGGCGACGGTGGGTCGCCGAGGGCAAGCCACCGGCGACGATGCCCGAGGGGCCGGAGATCTTCGAGACCTCCGGGGCGTGGGAGGACTTCTCCACCCCGTCGCGGGATCTCAGGCTCCTCATCGCGATCGACGTCGTGCGCGGCTTCCCCGCGCGCGTCGCGCGCCGCCCGACGCGCTACGCGATGCCGCCTGGGGCGTCGGTCCCGGCAGTGCAGGCGCGCCTCGAGAAGCTCCTCGAGAGCGAGCTGTCGTCACGGAAGATCGGCTACACCCGAACCGACGGCTCCGTCTTCACCCTCACGTTGGCCGACGTCGTCGCTCGAGCGTCGGCGCTCGAGGTCGCCTACAACCCGAACGAATGTGCGGAGCTGCGCTGGGGCGCCCCCACCGGCAGCGACGAGGCGGCGACCTGCCGCGCCCGGGCGCCCTCCGAGCAGCGCGCGCGAATGGAGTCCTACCGCGCGTGGTTCCGAGAGCGGCGTCGGCCGCCCCGCAAGTGACGCCCCAGGCTCACTTGTAGTCGCTCGGGTAGACGCAGCGGAGGCCCTGCTTGCCGTATTTGTTCAGCAGGTGGAACGACGCCGGCCAGGGGGAGTTGTAGCCCCACCCGTGACCCTCGAACGAGCCGGGATCGTTCCATCCCGCGACCGTGCTCCGGGGGTGGGCGGCGCCCGCGGCGGGGGTGAGCGTGCTCGAGATCTCCATGAGCGGGCCGATCACGTCGGCGTGGCCCGCGGGGCCACGACCGGTGAGCCTTCCCGGCGCGTTGATGAACGCCGCGTAGTCGGTGCCGATCAGGTTCGGGTACTCGTAGCTGTAGAAATACGTCCCGTATTCGATCGACTGGTTCGCGGCCGGCTTGTACTGCGCCGGGACGGCGGGGTCGGCGCGGAGCATCGCGTCGGTAGCCGTCGGGTAGCGGTACGCGAAGAACGTGTCGCCGCCCTGGCCCTTGGGCTGCGGCGCCGCGCCCCACGGGTACTGGCTCGCGTTGGCCGCGCCCCAGATCGCCTTGAACTCGGGGTCGGTCAGCAGGCGCCCGCCGTCCCAGATGCAGAACGCCTGCGCCATGAGGTAGTTCACGCAGTTGAGCGCCTTGGTGTCGTATTCGGCCTGGCTGTAGGCGTGCATCGCGTCGCCCATGTCGTCCTGGATGGCCTTCGGCATCCAGTACGTGTGGGTGCCCGGCGCGCTCACGTAGCAGCCCGTCTGCGAGAGGCTGTTCTGGTAGAAGATCACGCCGCCGAGGTGGGCCCACACGCCGGTGTACACGCCGTCGATGTTGTCGGCCGGCACGGTGCCGCCCTGCAGCGGCTCGGAGATCTCCTTCGGCGGCGGGTCGTTGTTGCCGTTGAAGCTCACCGGCAGGTACGGATCCCAGCTCGCGAGCATGATCGCTTGCGTCCCGCCGACGCTCGGGAACGCGTTGGCCGCGCGCGTGTCCTGGATGAACTTGCGGACGTTGCCGTTGATGCGCCGCAAGAACTCGCGGTACCGGCCCGACGTGACCTTGTACTTGTCGGGGAAGACGGTGTTGCCGCCGACCATCACCGGCTCGGTGCGACAACAGCTCTCCCACTGCGCCGCGCCGCGGCCGCCCGGGCCGCCGAGGCCGCAGGTGTCGCCGCCGTAGTGCGAGGTGCAGCTGCGGCGGAGGGCGCACTTCTTGTCGAAGTCGCAGCCGTCGCTCGCGCAGTCGCCGTCGACGACGCACGTCTTGGCCTTCGCGCACTTCGGCGCGTTGGTGGGGGCGCCGCCGCCGCAGTCGACGTCGGTCTCGGTGCCGTTCTTGACGCCGTCGGTCGCGGTGGGCGCCTTGCACACGTTGCCGGTGCAGACCTTGCTCGTGCAGTCGTCGGCCACCTTGCAACCGAGGTTGTCGGCGCACGGCGGGGCCGTCGGGCCGCCGCAGTCGACGTCGGTCTCGGTGCCGTTCTTGACGCCGTCGGCAGGGGTCGGCTCCTCGCACTTGTTGCTCACGCACACGAGGCTCTGGCAGTCGTCTTTGACCGTGCAGGCTTTTCCGGTCACGCACTTGGGGGCGTTGGTCGGAGCGCCGCCTCCGCAGTCGATGTCGGTCTCGGTGCCGTTCTTCACTCCGTCGTCGGCGGCGGGCGGCTGACAGAGCTTGCCCTGGCCCTTGTCGGCGCAGACACCCGTGGAGCAGTCGTTGTTGTCGTTGCAGCCCTTCAGGGCGTCGCACTTCTTCGCCGTCGGACCGCCGCAGTCAACGTCGGTCTCGGTGCCGTTCTTCACTCCGTCGGTGTCGGTGGGGGCCTGGCACTGACCGCTCAAGCACACCTTCGAGTCGCAGTCGGCGGGCTTGGTGCAGGCCTGACCGCCGTTGCCGCTCGAGCCGCCGCCTTCGTTCCCTGAGCTGCCGCTCGAGGCGCCGGCGTCGTCCCCCGAGGGGCCCGCGCCGCCGTCGCTGCTGCAGGCACCGACGGCGAGGGCCGTTGCCCCAACCAAGCCGAGCACCATCGCAACCGTACGTGCAGAGGTCGCCGAGACGGAAAAGGTCATGAAGGCCCTCCTATGGGAACTTGAAGCATACGCGGCAGCGCGGCAGCCGGCCCGCCGAAAACATGGAACTCTGGATTAATACCGCGTCACTTCAACTGGCGGTGCGCGCTCGAAAACAGGCAGCAATTCCGGGAGGGGGTAGGGGCGCGGGCCGGGGAGGTGGAGCGCCTCCGAAAATCGGCAGCATGCTGCCCAATTCCGGGAGGGGTAGGGGGTGCGGGCCGGGGAGCTGGAGCGCCTCCGAAAATAGGCAGCATGCTGCCCAATTCCGGGAGGGGGTAGGGGCGCGGGCCGGGAGGTGGAGCGCCTCCGAAAATAGGCAGCATGCTGCCCAATTCCGGGCGGGGGTAGGGGGCGCGGGCCGGGCCCTACTTCTTCGTCAGCCAGTCGGCGATCTTGTCGCGCACCGAGTCGCGCCGCCCGCCGTCGGGCGAGCTCGGCCTCACGGCCGCCACGCCGTCGGACGGCGAGAGCGCGCGCTCCTTGCTCATCCCCCGCTCCACCCGGAGGTTGAAGAGTCGCATCTCGCGCGCGGCGTCGACGTGATGCGGGTTCAGCTCGAGCGCCTCGCGGTAGTCCCGGAGCGCGTGCATCGGCCGCCCGAGCCTTCGATTGAGCTCCGCCCGATAGTAGCGCGCGTCGGCCGACAGCGGCGTCAGCTCGATCGCTCGCTCGAGGTTGGCGAGCTCGTCTTTCAGTCGCTCCTCGATGGCGGTCGTCACGCAGTTGGCGCGCGCCCACGCCGCGAGCGCGAGGAGGTCGCCGTCGTCGGGCGACTCGGCGACGCCTCGCGCGCAGGCGGCCGCCGCGGCCGCGAAGTCGCCGCGCGCGAGCGCGCCGCGTGCCTCGATCATGGGCTTCGCGCGGGGCGCGGCTGGCGATCGCGCGTGCACCCCAGAGACGTATTTGGCGCGCAGCGCCGGGTCGGTGAGGGTTCGGTACGCGAGATCGATGCGCGCGAAGATCGCCGCGCAGGCGTCGCGCTCTGCGTCGAGCGCTGGCGGCAGCTTGTCGGGGTGGAAGAGGCGCGAGAGCCGGAAGTAGGCGGCGCGGGCCTCTTCGACGGTCGCCCCCGCGCCGATCTCGAGGACCTCGAAGTGGCTCTCTCTGGCGACGCGCGCCCCTTTGTCGAGGACGGCGCGCCGGATCTCCTCCGCGCTGAAGGAGCCCGACGGGCGCGGCGGCTCCGGGATCGCGCGGGTGCCCGACACGTTCGGCCCGCCCGCGTGCACGCCGGGCAGCGTCGGCTCCGACTGCGTTCGCCCCGACGGGACGCGGAACTGGAACGACGGACGACTCGACACGGCGGGCAGCCTCGGGTCCGACGGGCGGCGCTCGGGCTCGCCTGGGGCGCGCAGGGTCACGCGCCGCGCGAGGAGGAGCATGTACGCCACGCGCCGCGCCACGGTCGGCGCGACGCCGCTCTCGCGGACGAAGTCGGAGAGCGTGCGCGGCTCCACGAGCCTCGCGGCGAGGCGCGCCTCCTCCGGGCTGAAGCCGATGCCCGCCGTGCCGTCGCCCGCGAGCTCGAGGGTGCGCGCGCCGATCGCGTCGAGCGCGCTCGTCATCCCCGTGGGCTCCGCGGTCGCGTCGCGCAGGCCGCGCCAGATGCCCGGCACGAGGCTCACGAGCGCCGCTTCGGCTCCCCACGTCGCGAGCAAGCGCGCGCCCGCGAAGTAGGCGAAGCGCGTGTCGGCGGGGAGCGCCGCGAGCGTCGCGACCTTGCGCGTCGTCTGCTCCGCCAAGGCCCCCGCGAGCTCGGCGGCGGTGATCGCGCCGCGCTCGCGGAGGATCTCGCCG
>JAEUKG010000075.1 GCA_016794325.1 Myxococcales bacterium
TCGACTGATCGCCCTCGCCGAGCGGGTCTCCCAAAGCCGCGACAACGCGACCAAAAAAGAGCCTCGGGGGGCGAAGAGGCCGTGCGCCCGCGCCCTGCTGCGTGTTAGCCTCCCACCCCACCCATGGACCGGTCCGAAATCGAACAGCTCGTCCAGCGGCTGGTCGAAAACCCGCACGACGAAGAAGCGCTCCAGTACGCGCATCAGGCCGGCGAAGAAGATCCGAAGGCCTACGCCCAGCTCCTCGAAAAGGTGGCGGGCGACACCAAGGATCCCGCGTACGCGGCGCATTGGCTGAGCGAAGCGGCCAACGTGTGGTCGAGCGCGCTCGGCGACGCTCACCGCGCGGCTCGCCTGCTCATGATGGCGATCGACAAAGACCCGACCCAGCCGACCGCGGCGGACCGGCTCGCGCAGCTCTACCGCGACAAGGGCGACGTGAAGGGCCTCGTCGCCCTGCTCGACCGCCGCGCGAAGGCGCTCACGCCGATCGCCGCGACCAACGACGAGGTCAAGAACGAGCTCGCCGGCATGTACGAGGAGATGGGCCGCCTCTGGGCCGACGCTCCCCTCTCGCAGCCGAAGAAGGCCATCGAGTGCTTCCGTCGCGCGATGGAGCTCGACCCCACGAGCGCGTACGCGATCTACAACGCGCGCGAGCTCCTCAAGGGCTCGGGGCAGTTCCGCGACGCGATCCCCCTCTACGACGCCGAGCTGTCCATCGAGCAGGACCCGGGCCGACGCGTCGGCCTCTTCCGTGACCTCGCGGCGACGTGCAAGAGCGCGGGCGATCTTCCGGCGGCGACGCGCGCGCTCGCGCAGGCGCGGGAGCTCGAGCCGGCGGATCCGGGCCTGCAGCAAGAATACGCGTCGAGCGTGCTCGACCGCGTGCAGGCGGGCGAGCCCGTCAGCAAGGACGAGCGGACCCACGCCGCCGATCTCCTCATCGCGCTCGCCGAGGCCTACGAGGGCGAGCACGGCTACGCGTACGCGAACGCCGCGCTCGACATCGACCCCGGCGCGGACCGCGCCATCCAGCTCGCCGCGTACTACGCGCGCGCGCTCGGGCAAGAGGGCGAGCTGCCGACGCGCTACGCCGCGTACCTCACCGCGAACCCGAACGGCGGCATGGCCGCCGAGGTGCGGCACTCCCTCGCCGCCGCCTACGAGGCCGACGGGCGCGTCGACGACGCCGTGCGCGTCCTCGATCCGCTGAAGAACGCCGGCGATCCCGCGGCGAGCGCGAAGATCCTCGAGCTCGTGCCGCAAGCCCCGAGCACCGCGTCGTCGCTCGAGCAGCCCCGGCGCGAGTCGGTGCCGCCGCCGGTCGAGAAGCGCGTCTCGGTGCCTCCGGCGCGAGAGCCCGGGGGCGCCACCGGCGTCACCGCGTCCGCCGCCTCGCAGAGCGTGAGCGAGCCCGCTCGCTACGCGTCCGCCGGCCCCCGCTCCGAGCCCCCGAGCACGAGCTCGCCCGACGACATCCCGCAGCGGCGCGCGCCGCTCACCCCCGACAAGATCCAGGGGATCCTCGACGCCGCGCAGATGCTCGCCGGCAAAGGGAAGAAGCCCGAGGCGCTCTCGAAGTACAAGGAGATCCTCGAGGCGGACCCAGCGCACCCCGAGGCCCTCGCGTGGGTCGAAGACTACCTGCGCTCGAAGCGCGACTACCCGCAGCTGCGCGAGGTGCTCACCGCCGCCGTGCGCGCGACGCCGATGCAGTCGGCCGACTCGAAGAAGGAGCGCCTGCGCGAGATCGCCGGCCTCTGCGAGGGGCAGCTCCGCGATCCCGACGCCGCCATCGCGGCGTGGAAGCAGCTCCTCGCGCTCGACCGCGCCGACGAGAGCGCCCGCACCGCCCTCACCCGCCTCCTCGAGAAGGCGCAGCGCTGGGACGACCTCGCCAACCTGCTCGAGCAAGAGGCGACCGTCGAGGCCGACGTCGAGCAGAAGGTCGCGCTCGAGAAGAAGCTCGCCAAGCTCCAAGAGGACAAGCGCAAGGACCTCATCGCCGCCGGCGACGCCTGGGCCCGCATCGCGCGCCTGCTCCCCGACGACGAGTTCGCGGTCCAGAACGCGGCCAAGCTCTTCGAGCGCGGCGAGCGCGTCGATCTCGCCATCCAGATCATCGGCGAGATGGCGCCTGGCCTCGAAGATCCCGTCGCCAAGGGGCCGCTCATGCAGCGGCTCGGCGAGCTCCGCGAGCAGCAGGGCGATTTCGTCGGCGCCGGCGACTCCTTCGCCGAGGCCGCGGAGTCGCTCAAGAACGGCAGGCTCTGGGAGGAGGCCGAGCGCCTCTACGTCGCCGCCGAGCGCTGGGACAAGGCCGCGAACGCCGCCACCCAGCGGGGCCAGCTCACGAGCGACGCCAAGCAGCAGGCGCAGTTCTACTACCGCGCCGCCGACTATCTCGGAAAGGTGGGCGACGCCGACATCGCCCTCGCGCGCCTCGAAGACGCCGCCAACCTCGACCCGGTGAACGACGACTACGCGAACGCCGTCGTCGCCCGGTACCAGGCCGCGGATCACATCGAGAAGCTCGTCCACTTCCTCACCCGCCGCGGCGACCGGCTGATGGACAAGACCAAGCGGGTCACCATCCGGCGCGAGGCGGCGACGCTCTCGTCGTCGCGGCTCTCGGACCGCGAGCTGTCGCGCGAGCTGTGGCTCAAGGTCCTCGAGGACGGCGACGACAAGGAGGCCCTCGAGAAGCTCATCGACGACGCCGTCGAGCGCGAGGATCACACCGAGGCGGCCACGCTCTTGCGTCGCCTCGCCGCCAACACCGTCGACAAGGCCGAGAAGGCCCGGGTCGCCCTCCGCGAGGCCGAGCTCCTCGCGGACGGCGTGGGGGACGTCGACACCGCCATCGCCCGCTACGAGCAGATCCTCACCGATCTCGACCCGACCTGCCGGCCCGCCCTCCAGGCGATCGCCGATCTGCAAGAGGCGCGCGACTGCCTCGCCGAGGCGGCCGACGCGCTCGAGCGCGAGCTCAAGCTCGTCGCCGACGTCCAGGAGCGCGGGCAGATCGCCGCCCGCCTCGCCCGCCTCTACGAGTCGCTCGAGGACCCGCGCAACGCCATCCGCGCGCTCGATCTCGTGCGCAAGGCCGACCTCGAGGATTTCGACGCCCTCACCCGCCTCTGCGAGCTCTGCGAGGTCACGGAGCAATGGGGCCGCGTCGCCGAGCTCCTCGTCGAGCGCATCGAGGTCGAGGCCGACGAGGCCGAGATCAGCCAGCTCACGATGAAGCTGTCGCGCGTCCTCGCCGACAAGCTCGACCGCGGCGACGAGGCCCTCGCCGCCCTCACCGAGCTCGCCGACTCCGGCGACGCCGCGGTGCGTGCAGCCTACATCGATCTCGGCGACCGCCTGGGGTGGAAGGGCATCGTCGCGAGCAAGCTCGTCGACTGGTGGTTCGAGGCGCGCCACGGCGCCGAGCGGACCTCCGCGCTGAAGAACGCGTTCGACCGCTTCGTCGAGGTCGGCCGCGATCAGGACGCGGTCCGCGTCGCCATCGAGCTCATCCGCACCAAGACCGCCGACAAGAAGCTCGCCGACCAGCTCGAAGAGCTCGCGGTGAAGACGGGCGACCACGACGCGCTCACCATCGCCCACGATCTCCTCGCGCGCGACGTCACCGGCGCCGACCGCGCCTTCGAGCTCGTCCGGCAGGCCGAGGTGCGCTCGAAGTCCGGCATGCCGCGCCTCGACTGCCTCCAGCACGGCGAGGCGGGCCTCACGAGCATCCAGCCCGCGGACGCCGAGCCCCTGCTCGAGCGGCTCGCGGCGCTCGCCCCGAAGCCTCAAGACGTGGTGGACCTCTACGAGCGGCAGGTCTCGCGCTCGAAGGCGCCCCCCGACCGCATGCGCGCGCTCGCGCGCGCCGCGCAGGTGGCGGCCACCCGCGGGCAGATCGACCGGACGCGCGGCTTCTTCGAGCTCGCGCTCTCGGGCGCACCCGGCGACGACACCCTGAACCTCCTCGAGCAAGCGGCGCGCGACGGCGACCGCTTCGCCGGCGGAGACCGCCTCCGCCGCGCGCTCGCGAACGCGATGTCGGCCGGAGGCCACGGCGCCCGCGACGGCGGTCGCACCCGCGGCGCCCTGCTCCGGCGCGCGGCGCAGATCGCCCACCGCGAGCTCAACGACATCGATCAGAGCTTCTCGTGGCTCGGCGACGCGCTCGTCGCCAACGTCGACACGCTCACCCTCGACGCGCTCGAAGGGCTCGGCCTCGAGGTCGGCGATCCCCGCCGCTCCGAGGCCGCGCTCACCCACGCGCTCAACGAGGTCTTCGACGGCCCCCTCGTGCGGCAGCTCCTCGGCCGGCGCGCGAAGATCCGGCGCGATCAGATCGTCGACCACCAAGGCGCGGCCGCGGACCTGAAGAAGCTCCACGACCTGTCGCCGACCGATCAGGCCGTGCTCGAAGAGCTCGCGGGCCTCCTCACGGAGCTCGGCGACTTCAAGGCGCTCGTCCAGATCTACGAAGACCAGATCCTGCGCGGCAAGGACATCGCGACGCGAGCCGAGCTCGCGCGCAAGGTGGCGCGGATGTGGGAGGAGCAGCTCCAAGACGCGCGCGAGGCCGCCGACGCGTGGCGCCGCGTCCTGCGCATGAAGGCGGGCGACGCCGAGGCGACCGAAGGCCTCGAGCGCGCGAAGACGAGCTCGCTCAAGCGGGCGGATCCCGCGAGCATCCGTGAGGCCTACGCCCCGCCGAAGCTCCCCCAGCCCGCCCCCGCCGCTGCGGCGGCCGCTCCCGCGGCGCGCGGCCGCGGCATGGCCTCGCCCCCGCAAGACCGTCCGCGCTCGGCGCTCCCGCCGACCCCGCCGAAGGTGCCGAGCTCACCGCCGGCCGCGCCGCCGCCTCCGGCGCGCGAGCCGACGCCCCAGAGCCTGACGCTTCCGCGCGAGGAGGCGCCCACCACCGGTGTCGTCGAGTCGATGCCGACCGCCGTCCTCGCTCCCCGCGTCGACCCGCCGGCTCCGCCTGCGCCCGCCGAGAGCACCGGCGTCACCGCCGTCCCGCGCAGCGTCCCTCCGCCGATCCCGGCGAGCGTCCCTGCGACCCAGCCGCCGACGGGCCTCGCTCCCGCCGGCCCGGCGCCGGTCACCGCGCTCGAGGACGAGATCGACGCCTCGCTGAACCGCCTCGAGCTGCCGGGCCTCGACCTCGGGCCGCTGCCGGCGCCGAGCCCCGCGTCCACGTCGGCCGAGATCCCCACGGGCGTCCACGAGCCGATGCGCCAGCGCCTGGTCCGCGACGCCGCCGACACCCTGTCGACGTCCCGGCCCCCGCGCACGTCGCCTCCGAGCGAGCCCGACGCCCTCGCGGGCTTGCCGCCGCTACCCACGGACGCGCCCTCCGGTCGCCTCGAGGTGTCGGAGGACGAGCTCCTCGAGTCGACGAACACGAACACGGCCAACACCGACATC
>JAEUKG010000086.1 GCA_016794325.1 Myxococcales bacterium
CTCGGACCCCGCGAAGGGGCCCTCCACGTCGTCGAGCGGCGGCAGCGGCACGGTCCCGACGAACACCTGCACGACCGACCTCCGCCGCAGCGGCACCGTCGCGGGCGCGAGCGTGGACTTCCCCAGCAAGCCGGACACGACGTGGTTCAACGTCTCGCTCGAGGAGGTCGCCCTGAACGCGATCGACAAAGCGATGATGGAGGAGGCCGGCCTCGACACCAACGACGCCGCCGACGTCCGGCGCTTCCGCTACTTCTCCTCCGGGTTCGACCTCCGGCTGCTCGTGGGCGAGACGCCGTCGCCCGGCAACTGGTTCGGCAAGAGCGACCTCGGCGTCTACGTCTTCGATCTCGCGCGCTCGTCCACCGCGCCCGACGCGACCTCGATCGCCGTGTTCGACGCCTCCGCCGTGCGCGACGCGCGGCGCTCGGGCGACAAGGCGCTCCTCGGCAAGACGATCCGCGCGACCGTCGACGCGATGAAGGCCGACCCCCGCCCCAAGGCGATCCTCGCCTTCGCGCCGGACCGCAACCCCGAGAGCTCGGTCGAGCGCGCGTTCATCAACCTCTTCGCCCGCGACGTGCACTTCGCGACGACCGGCACGGTGACGATCGGCAACCTGCGCGACGCCACCGGCGCGTCGCTCGGCGGCGCGCGCTACCCGCTGCGCGGCGTGAAGACGGTCGACGTCTCCGCGCGCGGCGAGATGGCCGGCTCCACCGTCACCGTCGGCGGGAGCTGCCTCGAGCTCGTCATCAGCGGCTGACGCCGCGCTCGTCCGCGAGTCGCCCGAGCGCTCGCCGACCTACGCCGGGGGATCGACGGGCCGGCGCGACCTGGCGCGACGCTCCAGCGCGGCGTCGAGCTCGGCGCGCCCTCGCTCGGTGAGGACGAGGACCGAGCCCACCGTCACTGGGTCCGGCGACGCGTGGACCCAGCCCGCGTCGACGAGCGCGCGGAGCACGACGATCGCGGGCGGTAGCGGGCGGCCCCGGTCGAGGAGCTCGAGGATCGAGGCCGCCTTCCGCCCCGCCGGGCCCGCCGCGAGGAGGTCGTCGAGGGCGCTCACGACCACCGGGTGGTCCAAGTCCGACACGCGGCCATCGTATCACCGCCACCCGGGCTAATGCCGTCGGCGCCCCGGCCGTAATGTGGAATGCAGGTGTCCACATTCCTCGGAGGAGCAGATCATGAGCGAGACGTCGGTGTACGACCGGATCGGTGGGGCCGCGGCGGTGGATGCGGCGGTCGACATCTTCTACCGGAAGGTGCTCGGTGATCCCCGCATCAGCCGCTTCTTCGACGGCGTCGACATGGACGCGCAGGCCGCCAAGCAGAAGGCGTTCTTCACGATGGCCCTGGGTGGCCCCAACACGTACACCGGCAAGGACATGCGCGCCGCCCACGCTCACCTGGTGAAGGACGGGTTGAACGACGGCCACTTCGACGCCGTCGTCGAGCACGTCGGCGCCACCCTCACCGAGCTGAAGGTCCCGGCTGCG
>JAEUKG010000111.1 GCA_016794325.1 Myxococcales bacterium
TCCGCCCTCGCCCAAGCCGCCGGCGAGCGCCGCGTGGGGGCGCGAGTGCAAGGAGAGCAAGGAGTGCGCGGCCGAGGCGAGCTACTGCGCGCTCATGCCGGGCAAGACCACGGGCTACTGCACGGCGACCGGCTGCAAGGCAAACGCCTCGGTGTGCCCCGAGGGGTGGGGCTGCTTCGACGTCTCGGCCTTCCAGCCGGGCGCCCCGTCGATCTGCACCAAGCCCTGACGAGGTCAGGAGGGGAGGGGCAGGCGGACGCGGGCGATGGCGCCGGGGCCGTCCTTGCGGGGCTCGAGCGTGATCCGGCCGCCGTGGGCCTCGACGATCGAGCGGCAGAGCACGAGGCCGATGCCGGTGCCGCCGGGCTTGGTGGTGAAGAGCGGCACGAAGAGGTTCGCCGGATCGCCGAGGCCGGGGCCGTCGTCCTCCACCGTGAGGACCACGGCGCGGTCGCTCGTCGTCCAGCCGACGCGCAGCGTCCCGGGGCGCCCCGCGCCCGCGATCGCGTCGGCGCCGTTCTTCAGGAGGTTGATGAGCACCTGCTCGAGCTGATCGGCGTCGGCGCGGAGCGTCACCGCGGGGCCGGCCGCGACGGTGACGGGGACGCGCGGCTCGAGCGGCGCCACCTTGGCGACGAGCTCGGCGAGGTCGACGCTGCCGAGGTTGGGGGCCGGCAACCGCGCGAGGCGCGCGTACGAGGCCATGAAGCGGCCGAGCGCGTCCGAGCGGCGCGCGATCACGCCGAGCGCGTCGCCGAGATCGCGCTCGAAGCCCTCGGGGCGCGGCGGAGCCTCGGCGAGCCGCGCGAGGAGGCTCTCGGCGAGCGAGTGGATCGGGCCGAGCGAGTTGTTGATCTCGTGGCCCATCACGCGGATGAGCCGGCGGAAGGCCTCGCGCTCGTTCTCGCGGAGCGCGCTCGACACGTCGGAGAGGACGACGAGCACGTGCGGCTCCCCCGACAGCCGGAACGCGCCGCGCCGCAGCTCCCAGGGGCCGGGCCCGAGCGGGAGCTCCTCGCGGACCGCGCGGGGCGCGTCGCCCTCGAGCAGCGGCGCGAGCCCGAGCTCGGCCGCGGGCGCCGCGATCGCCTTGGCCTCGGTCGTGCCGAGGGCGCGCAGGGCCGCGTCGTTCGCGAGGCGGAGGCGGCCGCCCTCGTCGAACGCGAGCACCACCACGTCGATCTCGCCCATCACCTTGCGCAGGAGCGCCCACGCCTCGACCGCCCCGAGGCGGTTCTCTCGCAGCGTGTCGCCGAGCTGGTTCAGCTCCTCGTGGAGATCGAGGAGCGCCGGCTCGGCGTTGTCGGCGCGCGCGCGGATCGAGAAGTCGCCCTCGCGGTACGACGCGAGCACCGACGTCGCGGTGCGCAGGCGCCGCTCGACCCGCGCGCGTCGCGCGAGCGCGAGCATCACCGACGCCGCGAGCGCGCCGCCGACGGCGAGGCCCGGGTGCTCGAGGGCGCCGGGCCGGAGGATCGCCACGCCGAGCGCGAGCGCGGGGGGCGCGGCGACGGCGAGCGTGCGCGCGAGATCGAGCGCCTCGCGGCCGAGGCCCCGCCCGATCACTCCTGCACCTTGATCCCGAGCGCCTGCGTGCGCCGGTAGAAGGCGCTGCGCGAGAGGCCGAGCGCCTCGGCCGCCCTCGCGGCGCTCCCGCCCGAGCGCTCGACCGCGCGGCGCACGAGGAACGCCTCGGCTTCGGCGAGGGTCATGCGCTCGAGCGCGGCCTCGTCGCGGCCGTCGGAGCGCGCGCGCGCGAGCGCGAGATCGGCGACCTCGATCTCGGCGCCCTCGGCGAGCACCACCGCGCGCTCGACCACGTGCTCGAGCTCGCGCACGTTCCCGGGGAAGCGGTGCGCGAGGAGCGCCTCGACCGCGCCGGACGAGAACCCGTGGATTTCCTTGGCGTATCGGGCGGCCTTGGCCCGCAGGAAATGCGTCGCGAGCGGCACGATGTCCTCCGCGCGCTCGCGGAGCGGCGGCAGGTGGATCTCCACCGTGTTGAGCCGGTAGAGGAGGTCCTCGCGGAACGCGCCCGAGCGCACCTCGCGCGCGATGTCGACGTTGGTGGCCGAGAGGACGCGCACGTCGACCTGGCGCGGGCGCGACGAGCCCACCGGGGTGAGCTCGCCGGTCTGGAGCACGCGCAGGAGCTTCGCCTGCTGCTGCGCGGGCATCGTGCCGATCTCGTCGAGGAAGAGCGTCCCGCCGTCGGCGAGCTCGAAGCAGCCGAGGCGGTCGGCCTTGGCGTCGGTGAAGGCGCCCTTCACGTGGCCGAAGAGCTCGCTCTCGAAGACTCCGTCGGCGAGCGCGCCCGCGTTGATGGCGACGAAGGCCTTGCGCGCCCGGCCCGACGCCGCGTGGACGAACCGGGCCACGACGTCCTTGCCGGTCCCGTGCTCGCCGGTGACGAGCACGTTGGCGTCGGAGGCGGCAACCCGATCCATCATCTTCATGACCGGCGCCATCGCCTTCGACGTCGCGACGATCTCGGGCAGGGCGCGCCCGCGCTCCCGCTCGCCCACCTCTCCGAGGCGCTCGGCCCGTCGCAGCGCCGCGCCGAGCTCGACCTCGCGCCGCAGGGTCGCGACGATGCGCTCGTTCTGCCACGGCTTCTCGACGTAGTCCTTGGCGCCGCGCTTCATCGCCGCCACCGCCCCCGCGACGCTGCCCCACGCGGTCATCACGATCACCGGGAGCTCCGGGGCGATCGCGCCGAGACGAGTGACGAGGTCCAGGCCCTCGGCGCCGGAGGTGGTGTCCCGCGCGTAGTTCATGTCGACGAGGGCGGCGTCGAGCGCCTCGGACGCCGCGAGCGCCTCGGCGCCCGCGGGCGAGGACGCCGGCACCACCGCGAAGCCCGCGCCCTCGAGCAGGATGCGCAGCGCGACGACGACGTCGGCGTTGTCGTCGGCCACGAGCACGCGGGGCTTCTTCGGAGCCGTCATGCGCTACTCATACCGCAGCGCGACCGACGGTGGAATTTTCGCCGCGCGCCACGCGGGGGCGAGGCACGCGAGGAGAGCCGAGGCGCCCACGAGGGCCGGGATCGCGGCGAAGATCGCGGGATCGAGCGCCTCCACGCCCGGCAGCCGGGCCGTGAGCGCGCGCGCGACGATCGCCGCGAGCGCCGCGCCGACGACGAGCCCGAGGCCCACGAGCGCGCCGCCGCTCTTCATCACCAGGCCGATCACGGCGCCGGGCGTCGAGCCGAGCGCGACGCGCAGGCCGATCTCGCGGGTGCGCTGGCTCGTCGTGTACGAGACGAGCCCGAAGAGGCCGACCATCGAGAGGAGGAGGGCGGCGGCCGAGAACGCGGCGAGGAGCGTGGTCGCGGTCCGCTGCTGGCTCGTCCAGTCGTCGATGCGATCCTGCATCCGCTGGCGGGAGTAGGTCGCGAGCCGCGGATCGACCGCGTTCACCGCGTCCTTGATCTCGCCGAGGGAGGCCTCCGGGCTCCGGGAGCGCACGGCGACCACGACCCAGCGGCTCGGGATCTGCCGCGACGAGACGTAGGCCTCGGCGACCGGCTCGCTCGCGGGGCCGCGGCGCCGGGTGTCGCCGGCGACGCCCACGATCTCCATCCACTCGTCGTCCTTGCTCGCGCCGAGGTCGATGCGCTTGCCGATCGGATCCTCGCCGGGGAACACCGTGGCGGCTGTGGTCTGGCTGATCACGAGCACCTTGCGGCCGTCCTTGGCGTCGGCCTCCGTGAACTCGCGGCCGCGCAGGATCGGGATCCCCATCGCCGCGAAGTAGCCGGGGCTCACCACGTTGCGCTCGAGGATCGGGCCCTCGCCCGAGGGCCAGGGGTTTCGACCCTCGATCTTGAACCAGCCGTTCGAGTTGGTGCCGACCATCGGCATCGCGCTGTTCGTCGCGACCGCGATCGCGTTGGGAGAGCGGCGGAGCTCGTCCTCGAGGCGCTTGCCGAAGGCGAGGACGGCGTCGTCGTCGTGGGTGGTCTCGGGGAGGTTCAGGCGCCCGACGACCATGCCGCTCGGATCGAAGCCGGGGGCGGCGGAGGCGACGCGCGCGAAGCCGCGCACCGCGAGCCCGCTGCCCACGAGGAGGGCGAAGGCCACGGCGACCTGCGCGACGACGAGGCCCGAGCGCGCGATCCGCTGCGCGCGGCTCACGCCGGCCTGCGCCGCGGTCTCCTTGAGCACCGCCTGCGGCGCGACCCGCGACGTCGCGAGCGCGGGGACGACGCCGAACGCGACGCCGGCGACGAGGGAGACGCCGAGGGCGAAGGCGAGCGCGGCGCCGTCGACGCCGAGGGCCACGTTGGCGGCCCACACGTCGCTCCGCACCGCGTCGGCGAAGAAGCCGACCATCCAGCGCGCCGCGAGCGCGCCGAGGGCGCCGCCGACCCCGAACACGACGACCGACTCGGTGACGAGCTGCCGCACGAGGCGCGCGCGCGTCGCGCCGAGCGCGGCCCGCGCCGCCATCTCGCCCCGGCGGGTGGCGCCGCGGGCGAGGAGCAGGCTCGCGACGTTGGCGCACACGACGAGGAAGACGAGGGCGACCGCGCCGAACAGCACGAACACGGTGGGCCGCGCCTTGCCGACGAGGGCCTCGTGCAGGTCCACGAGGTTGAGCCCGCGGTGCGCGTTCGAGCGCGGGTACTCGGCCGCGAGCGCGGCGGCGATCGCGCTCATGTCGGCCTGAGCCTCGGCGAGCGTGACGCCGGGCTTGCGGCGGCCCATCACCCACAGGTGGTTGTTCCCGCGCGACTGCGCCTTTTCGGGATAGGTGGGGTGGACGGCGAGCGGCGCCCACACGTCGATGCGATCGCCGTAGGGGCCGCCCATGCGGAAGCCGTCCTGCACGACGCCGACGACGGTGAAGGGCCGCCCGCTCAGGGTGATCGTGCGCCCGACGAGCGAGGGATCGCCCGCGAAGCGCCGCCGCCACAGATCGGCGGACACGACGCACACCGGGGGCCCTCCGGCCTTGTCGTCGGCGGGCCCGAGGAGCCGGCCGTGGACCGCCTGGACGCCGAAGACCTCGAAGAACTCGCCGGTGACGTCGACCCCGCCCACGTATTCGGCCCGCGCGCCGTCGGACGCGAGGCTGAACGAGTCGTGGGTGGCGGCGGCCATCTTCGAGAACGTCTTGTTCCTGTCGTGATAGTCGACGAAGTCGGGGATCGACGCCGGCCACTCGCGCGCGAGCGGCTCGTGGGTCTTCCAGATCATGGTGAGCTGTTCGGCGTCCCGGTAGGGCAGGGGGCGGAGGAGGAGCGCGCTCGCGATCGAGAACATCGCGGTGGTCGCGCCGATCCCGAGCGCGAGCACGCCGAGGAGGGTGAGCGCGTAGCCGGGCGAGCGCGCGAGGAGGCGGAGCGCGAAGCGCGCGTCGCCGAGGACGGACGCGGTGAGGGAGAGGAGCTTCTTCATGGCGGGCCTCAGGCGGCGACCGAGCGCGCGACGTCCTCGACGACGCGGCCGTCGAAGAGGTGGATGGCGCGGTGCGCGCGGCGCGCGTACTCGCGGGAGTGGGTGACCATGCACACGGTGGTGCCCCGCGCGTGCAGCTCGCCGATGAGATCCATCACCGCGTCGCCGGTCTTGGAGTCGAGCGCGCCGGTGGGCTCGTCGGCGAAGAGGATCGCGGGATCGCCGGCGACCGCGCGGGCGACCGCGACGCGCTGCTGCTGCCCGCCGGAGAGCTGGCTCGGCATGTGCCCCTTGCGGTGCGCCATCTGCACGCGCTCGAGCGCGGAGTCGACGCGGCGCCTGCGCTCGGCGGCCGGCACGTCGCGGTAGCGGAGCGGCAGCTCGACGTTCTCGGCCACGGTGAGGTCGCCGATGAGGTTGAACGTCTGGAAGATGAAGCCGATGTCGCGGTTGCGGATGCGCGCGCGCTCGCGGGCGTCGAGGCCCTGCACCTCGCGGCCGCCCATCACGTGCCGGCCGCGGCTCGGCGCGTCGAGGAGGCCGAGGATCGACAGGAGCGTGGTCTTGCCCGAGCCCGAGGGGCCCTCGATCGCCACGTAGTCGCCCCGCTCGATCACGAGGTGGACGTCGGAGAGCGCGTGGGTCTCGAGCTCGTCGGTGAGGAACACCTTCTCGATGCCGGAGAGGGTGATGAGGGCGCGGTCGTCGGTGTCGGTCATGATGATGGTCCTCTTCGTGTCGTCAGCGCAGGCGGATGGTGGGCGCGCTCTCGGCGCCGGGGACGTCGGAGGTGACGATCTCGTCGCCCTCCGCGAGGCCCCCCTCGATCTCGATCTCGCGGGCGCCGGTGCGCCCGAAGCGGGCGATCACGCGCGACGCGCTCGCCCCGTCGGGGGCGATCCGGTACACGGCGGCGGCGGCGCGCTCCTGGGCGCCGGTCGGGCGCGCGACGAAGAGCGCGCCGGGGACGCGGTCGATCTCGACGACGCCCGAGACGGTCTGATCGGCGCGCGCGCCCGCGGGGAGCGGCCCAAGGAGCGTGACCTCGAGGCGGACGGCGCCCTTGGCGACGGCGGGATCGACGCGCTCGACCACGCCGCGGAGCTCGCCCATGCCCTCGAAGCGCACCGGCAGGCCTCGGTGCACGTCGCGCGCGTCGGCCTCGGCGACGCGGAGATCGGCCTTGAGGCGGCCGGGCTCGGCGATCTTGGCGAGCACCGCGCCGACCGGGACCCACTGGCCGCTCTCGACCGGCAGCTCCTGCACGACGCCGCGCACGCCGGCGCGGATCTCGAGCGCGAGGGCGCGGCGCCGCGCGAAGCGGGCGATCTCGCGGAGGCGCGCGAGCTCGGCGCGCTGGGCCGCGAGCTGGCGGGCGCGCCCGGACGCGAGCGACTCGAAGCGCACCTTCTCGTCCTTCGCGCGCGCGATCGTCGCCGCCTCGCGCGCGAGCGCGTCCTCGCGATCGTTGCCCGCGACCAGCCCCTCGGGGGCGAGGCGCTCGGCGACGCGCGCCTTGCGCCGCGCGTCGTCGAGGTCGGCGCTCGCGGCGCCGAGCGCGAGCCCGGCCGCGCGCGCCTCGGCGTCGGTCCGCACGTCGACCGACACGAGGGCGGACTCGGCGGCGGCCGCCTGCTTCTCCGCCTCGAGCGCGGCGAGCTCGAGGTCGGGGTTGTCGAGGACGAGGAGCACCGTGTCCGGCTCGACGGCGGCGCCGGGTCGCACGAGCACGCGCGCGACTTGACCGGCCGACACCGCGCTCCGCCACTCGACGTGATCGGGGACGAGGGTGCCCTGCACCGGCGCCGTCCGAACGAGCTCGCCTCGCCGCACGCGATCGGTCCACACCGCGCGCCGCTCCACGACGGGGCCCGCGCCGGCCTTGCCCGCGGCCCGCGCCGCCGCGATCGATCCGCCGCCGATCACGACGAGCGCGGCGAGCGCGGCGAGCGGCGCGCGGAGGCGGCGGGCGAGGGAGGGGGCGCGGGCGACGTCCATGACGACGCGCCGATTAGCGAGCGCCGTGCCACCCGACGACACGCGAAACCCTTGGTGTTTTCGTCGGCCTGGCGTCGCCTCCGTCGCGCCCGTGGGATCGCCGATCCCGGAATCGGGACTGACCCCGGCGTCAGTCGAAGAGCGCGTCGGCGGTCACCTGCGCGTCGACGACGCCGCGGGCGTGCGCGTTGTCGGCGACGCCGTGGGTCGTGACGAGGGTGGTGAGGAGCGCCTTCTTGGTCCCGGTGACGCGCCGGAAGATCGCGCGCTTGTCGCGGAGCTCGGCGGCGTAGCGCTTGTCGATGGTGAAGGTGCCCTCGCAGAGCTTCATCTCGCAGAGGTTGATCGTCTCGTCGCGCCGGTCGATGACGAGGTCGACCTCGGCGCCGCTCTCTCCCTCCGCGCCGCGGTGGCGCCACGACGACTCGGTCGTCTCGACGGCCTCGACGCCGAGCGCGCGCTTGATGCGCGTCACGTGCTTGTGGCAGATGGCCTCGAACGCGTAGCCGCTCCACGCCCGCCACGCCGGGGTGCCGCGCCGCTTCTGCCAGACGTTCGCGGTCTGGCCGCGGTGGGGCTCGACCCAGCGCAGGTGGAACAGGGAGTACTCGTCGCCGAGCCGGTAGACGGCGTCGCGGACCGCGTGCCCGAGCTGGGGCGTGCGGAGCACGAACCCCGACTCCTCGAGGTCCTCGAGGGTCTTGGTGACGGTGCCGCCGGACGCCAGGCCCGCGCGGGCCGCGAGCTCGCCGCGGCCGAGGCCGCGCGGGGCGGCGCCGAGCGCGCGCACGACGGCGACGTGACGCTCGGGGTGCTCGAAGAGGGACGCGTAGAGCCGCTCGAACTCCCCGCGCAGCTCCCCGCTCGGCGCGAAGCAGAGGCGATCGATCGCGGCCGCCGCCGACTCGCCGCGCTCGACGAGGCGCAGGTAGTGGGGGACGCCGCCGAGCGCCGCGTAGAGCTCGAGGGTCTGGTAGCGCCCGAGGTCGATCCCCCGCGAGCGGAGGTACACGTCGGCCTCGGCCACGGTGAACGGCTGGAGCCGGAGGTGCCGGGTCACGCGGTTGTGGAGGCCGCCCCGCGCATGGAGGAGCTCGCGCGCCATGAACGACGCGGCCGAGCCGCAGACGACCACCACGAGATCGCTCCGGGTCACCGCCCACGAGTTCCAGAAGTGCTCGAACGCGGGCAGGAAGCCCGAGCGGCGCGCCGCGAGCCACGGCAGCTCGTCGACGAAGATCACGCGGCGCTCGCCGCGCCTGCCGCGGGGGGCGCGGGACAGCGCGGCGCGGAGCCGCTCGAACGCGTCGGGCCAGCTCGAGGCCTCCCCCTCGTGGCCAGGGAAGCTCGCGCGCATCGCGGCGTCGAACGCGCGGAGCTGGGCGGCGAGCGGGGCGCGGTGGCTGCCGGTCAGCTCGAAGACGATCCGATCGCGGAGGGCCTCGCGGACGAGGAACGTCTTGCCCACGCGGCGGCGGCCGGTGATGGCCACGAGCTCGGCCTCGCGCGAGGCGAGGACGCGCTCGAGGGCGGCGCGCTCGGCGAC
>JAEUKG010000134.1 GCA_016794325.1 Myxococcales bacterium
CGAGCCCGGTGCCGCGCGTGCCTCGCCCCGCGCCGCTCCTCGTGGTGCCGCATCAGCCCGACGACGTGTCGTTCGCCGAGCCGCTGCCGGCGCGCCACGCTCACCCCAGGCCCGAGGACCCGCCGCCGCCGGTCGTGGTGATGCGCGAGTCGCAGAACACCTACCTCTGCACCGGGTACCTGCGAGGCAAGGCCGGCATCGTCCGCGTGGTCGACGCGCCGCCGGGCGCGCACTTCTACGGCCACACGCACGGCGACTCGTGGGTCGAAGACAACATGGACGCGGCCGTGTTCTTCAACGTGACCGAGGCGATCCCCGGGCTCCGCAAGTCCTTCGATCGGCCCGTGCCCGCCCACCCGTCGAACTACCGCGAGTACGCCCGCGTGACGCGAAAGGCCGTCGCCGCGAACGCCCTCGCCGAGCTCGGCGACAAGGAGTACTCCCCGCACATCGCGCGCTTCTTGCTCGAGCTCGAGGCGAGCACCCAGACCGGCCTCTGGGACGCGACGTTCGCCGTCCTCGCCCGCAACGACCCTGCCGAGGCCGAGCGCTACGCCGTCGAGGTCCTCGAGCGGTACGCCGCGGGGAAGAAGACGCCCCCACCGCACTCGCTCTACCGCGTCCTCGGCTCGATCACCGCGCGCAGCAAGGCGCGGATCATGCCGACCCTCGCGCGGCTCTCCCCGTCCGACGACCCCGGTCACGACGAGTGCAAGGTCGTCGCCACGCGGCTCAGGCTCGGCGACGAGGCCGTCGCCAAGAAGCTCCGCCCCTCGATGGAGGGCACGCTGAGCACCCAGTTCGCCGTCGCCTGCTACTCGCAGACCGTCGCCGCGATGTATCCCGGAAAGGATATTTCGGAGCTGCCGGCCCTCGTCCTCCGGCGGCGGTACGAGGCGATCCTCGAGCTCGTCCACGCGCTCCGGAGCGACCCGTCGCCGAAGGCCGCGGCGTCGCGCGCCAAGCTCAAGGCCGAGCTCGACAAGCTCTCGACCCTCCCCGAGCTCACCGCCGGTCCGACCTCGCGGCTCTTCGATCCGAAGAGCCGCGTGCGCTGGCTCGCGGCGAGAGCGGGCCTCGGCGACGCCGCGGCGCTGCACGATCTCTACGTCGACGTCGACAGCGCCGACGCCGAGGACGCGCCGTGGGTGGGGGCGTGGGCCGCGCTGTACCTCGACCTGCCTCAGGCGCTCGAGCACGCCAAGAAGCGGCTCGAGAGGGGCATCGTCACCACGCCGCATCTGGCGGAGACGACCCTCGACCGCGGTGGCATCAGCGCCTCCTGGCCGGCCCGCGTCGTCGAGATCCTCGCCGAGCGTCAGAGCCCCCTCTTCGCCCTCGGCCTCCTCCAACGCGACACGTTCGCCTGGGAGAGCGCGTTCTACATCCTCTCCCGGCGCCGCGACGCGCCGGTGTGCGATCTCGTCGCCTCCCACCTCAAGGACGCCACCGAGCCCTCGATGGATCACGCGCTCTGGGCGCTCACCACCACCGGCGATCGCTGCCGCTTCGCGATCGAGCGGGTCGCCCGCGACCGCACCCAGCCCGGCCACCTCCGGGGCATGGCGCTCGAGTACCTCGCCATGGTGCGTCACGAGCCGACGCTCTCGATCGGCGCCGCGTGGGCCAAGGAGGGGGAGCGAGAGCTGACGGAGAAGGCGGCGCTGCAGCGCGTGGGGATCATCGCCCGCAACCCGGAATGACTCGAAAAGACCGCGAGTCCGGACGCCGAGTCAGCCGCGACGGAGTCGCCGCCCTCGAGCGGAGACGCGGTTCATCGAGCCTTCAGCGACGCCTCATGAAGGGGGAGGGGGCGCGCGCGGTCCAATGGTGAAATGAAGCCGTTGAAGACCAGCGCTGCGGTCGCCCTCACCCTCGCCCTCACCTCGCTCGCGCCCGCGTCGGGCGCCGCGCCTCCCGTGATCCAGCCCGCGCCCCAGGTGAAGGTCCTCTCGACGTTGACGGCGAAGAACGTCGCGGGCGTCCCCGGCGAGAAGAAGGACTTCGAGGCGACGCTCACCGTGAAAGACAAGGGGACCCCGCTCGCCGGCAGGCAGGTCAGCTTCTTGGTGACGGGGAAGGGTGGCTCGTCGATCCCCACGCCGACGGGCGTGTACCTCGTCGGTCGGACGCTCACCGACGCGTCGGGGAAGGCGACGATCCCGCTCAAGCTGCCGGACTGGCCGCAGGGGAGCTACGCCATCAAGGCGGTCTTCGGCGGCGACGACGCGACCGTCGCCTCGAACGACGAAGCGACGCTCGCCGTGTTCAAGGTCGTCACCACCATCGAGCTCGGCGACTTGATCTGGGGCACGTACAAGAACGAGCCTGGCGCACCCTACGGCACGGTGGGCGTCTCCCTCATGCGGACCAGCGACGGCACGGGGATGACGAAGCCGCTGACGATCACCGTCAACGGTCACACCTGGCAGCTGCCGAGCTCCGTCTACCACCAGGTCCCGCTCCCGACCGACGCGACCACCTGGACGGTGAAGGTGCAATACGCCGGGGACACGTCGTCCCTCGCGTCTTCGGCGGAGCGCACGTACACCAAGCCGAAGTGATGCGGCGCCGCGTCGCGGCATGCACGCGCCCGGTCTCCTTGCTATCGTTGGAGCCGGACCGTGGCCAAGTTGCTCCTCGTCGACGACGACCCTTCGGTGCTGGACGCGCTCGATCTGGCGTTCGGTGACGCCGGCCACCTGACGGAGCGCGCGAGCGATGGGCGCGCGGCGCTCGCGCGCTTGCGGGCCGAGCCGTTCGACCTCGTCGTCTCCGACGTCAACATGCCGCACCTCGACGGCTACGCGCTCTGCCGGAGGCTGCGCGAGGGCGGGATGGCGTTGCCGATCCTCTTGCTCACCGGCCGCGACAACGAGGTCGACGAGGCGCTCGGGCTCGATCTCGGCGCGGACGACTACCTGACCAAGCCCTTCAGCGTCCGCATCCTCGTCGCGCGGGTGGAGGCGCTCCTGCGGCGAGACCGCCTGCGCGCGGACAAAGAGCGCGCGACGGCGGAGGTGCGCGCCGGCCACCTCGCGATCGACACCGATCGGCTGCGGGCCACCTACCGCAGCGTGGAGCTCACCCTCACGGTGACCGAGCTGCGGGTGCTCGAGGCCTTCGCCAAGAACCCAGGCACCGTGCTCGGGCGCGCTCGGCTCCTCGACATCGTGCGGGGCGACGAGTCCGTCGTCGGCGAGCGGCTCATCGACACCTACGTCAAGCGCCTCCGACGGAAGCTCGACGAGATCGAGCCGGGGTTCGACCGCATCGAGACGGTCATCGGCGCGGGCTACAAGTGGCGAAGCTGAGCCGTCACCTCGGCTTCACGATGCGGGCGAGGCTCTTCCTCGCGTTCCTCGTCACCGGGCTCGCCCCCCACGCGGCGGTCTTCGCCTTCAGTCAGGTCGAGCGCCCGGTCTACCTCCAGCTCCAGCGCACCACCGACGCCGCCACCCTCGACGCACGCGCGGCCGCGCTCTCGGCGGACGCTCCCGCGGCGCTCCGCGAGGTCGCAGCGCGGCACCAGGTCCGCGTTCGCCTCTACGATCGCGAGGAGCAGCTCGCCCTCGACGTCGATCAAGATCGCGATCGCGTGGGCGTCATGAACAGGTTGGAGAGGCTGCTCGTGACCACCGCCACCGCGGCCGAGCTCCGCGAGGCGGAGCGAGGGCGGGGCCCCCCGCCGGAGCGCCCCGAATACGCGGCCGGGCGCGTGCGCGGGACGTACGTGGACTGCGAGCTCGACGCGTACGTGTTCTGCCAGGGGGTCGCGACCGTCTTGCCGGGTCGCCCGTTCGTCGTGCACGTGCAGAAGACCTCGCTGCGCGCCGTCGGGCCGGTGTACGCGCTGCGCGATCGGATGCTGCGCCTGACGTTCTTCATGGTGGCGCTGGCGACGGTGGTCGCCTTCTTCCTCTCGCGGCAGCTCTCGAAGCCGCTGGCCCGCCTCCGCGACAAGACGTTGGAGAAGGCGACCGCGGCCCACGCGGTCGCGGACCTGCCGGAGGACGCGGACGACGAGATCGCCCAAGTGGGGCGCTCGTTCAACGTGCTCTTGCACGCGCTCGACGAGCGGCGACGGGCGACGAGCGCGTTCATGGCCGACGCCGTCCACGAGGTGAAAAACCCCGTCGCCGCCATTCGCGCGGCCGCCGAGTCGCTGTCCGCCGGCGAGGCTCCCCCGGAGCGGCAGCGGCGCATCGCGCGGATCGTGCAGGAGAGCGCGACGCGGCTCGACCGCCTCGTGAGCGAGCTGCTCGACCTGTCGCGCGCCGAGGCCGGCATGCCAGGGGAGGAGCGCGCCGCGGTCGACCTCGCGGCGCTCGCGGCCGCGGTCGCAGAGGGCGTCGCCGCCGATCCGCGCTTCGGCAAGGTGGAGGTGCACGCCTCGTGCGCCGTCGACCGCGCGATCGTCGACGGGGTCTCGTCGCGCCTGGAGGCGATGGTGCGCGAGCTCCTCACCAACGGCGCGTCCTTCTGCGAAGAGCGCGGCGGCAAGGTCGAGGTCGCGGTGTCCGCCGACGCCGACGAGGTGACCGTCCAGGTCGAGGACGACGGTCCGGGCATCGACGCGAGCGACCTCGAGCACGTCTTCGATCGCTTCTACACCACGCGCGCCGAGCGGAAGGGCACTGGCCTCGGGCTCGCGATGGTGAAGGCCGTCGTCGAAGCGCACGGCGGGCGCGTCATGGCCTCCGCCGGACGCGAAGGCGGGGCGCGGTTCACGGTGCGACTGCCGCGCGCGCGCGGCGTGAACGCGGTGTGAACGCCGGGGGTACGGCCCACGAATCGCCGGGAATTGTCAGTGAATCGTGGCCTCGCGCGCGTGCGCCGCGCGCGCCGCGCGGTAAGGTCGTGCATGCAGATCGTCTCCAACGTTGACGCAGCCGCCGCGCGCGAGCCCGTCGCCGCCGAGGCGCCGGCCGCGACCGCCAGTCCGCTCCCGCCGTTCGACGTCGCGCCCGCCCGCCGCGCCCACCCGTACCGTTCGCTGCCGTACGTCGAGGGCATCGCGACGCCCCGCGTGCTCCACGCGACGCCCGCGCGCCAGATCCTCGGCGCCCTCGCGCTGGTCGCGATCGCCGACGTCGCGGTGTGGCAAGCGGGCGCCGCGGCCCTGCGGGGCTTCGGCGCTGCCCTCTTCTTCGTGGGGACGCCGGCGATCGTGATCGCCGCGGCGCGCGCGCGTCGCTTTTCGCCGCGCGTCGTCGCGCTGCTCGTGGCGTTCGCGGCGATCGCGGCGCGCTGCGCCTGGGTCCCCACTCCGGGCACGGTCGCGCTCGGGGTCGGCGCGGTCTTCGCGCTCGCCGTCGGCCTTCGCTTCCGCGACGGGTCCTGGATCGACGTCGCCGAGTCCCTCGGCGTGACGGCGCTCAAGACGCCCCGCAAGCTCGCGGGGTTCTTCCGCGGCGCGCGCCGGTCGCTCGGGGCCGCGACTCCGGGCGGGTTGGCGTCGGTCCTCGTGCCCCTCGCGCTGGTGGTCCTCTTCGGTGCGGTCTTCTGGTTCGCGAACCCGCTCGTCCGCCACTGGGTCGAGGCCGCCACCGCCCGCGTCGACCTGCCCCCTGCGGCGAGGGTCGGATCCTGGCTCCTGCTCCTCGTGGGCTCGATCGCGCTGATGCGCCCGAGCCTCGCGCGAACCGTCGCGCCCGACGCCGCCGACGAGACCGACGAGGCGAGCCGGGGATCGCTCGGGATCGCGCGCAACGCCCTCGTCGCGCTGAACGCCCTCTTCCTCGGCTACAACGCCCTGGACGCCAAGTACCTCTGGGCGGGCTCCCCGCCGCCGGGAGTGAGCGAGCGCGCGTACGCGCACGAGGGCGCGGCCTGGCTCACCGTCGGCATCCTCCTCCTCGCCACCGTCGTCGGGGTCTTGTTCCGAGGCGCGCTCGCGCACGACCCGCGCGCTCGCGCCGCCCGCGCGCTCGCCTTCGTGTGGCTCGCCCAAGGCGGCGTCGTCGCGCTCGGGACGTACCGTCGCATCTTGATCCACATCGGGACGAGCGGCCTGTCCAGCCTGCGGATCCTCGGGATCTTCGGGACCACGCTCGTCGTCGTCGGGCTCGTCCAGATCGCGGTCAAGCTCCACCAGCGCCGGTCGTCGTTCTGGCTCCTGCGCCGCATGGCCGACGCGGTGGCGCTGGGCCTGCTCGCGTTCACCGTCGCGCCCACCCACCTCGTCTCGGCGCCGTTCAACGTGCGGCGGGTCATGGCGCACGACTACCAGGCGCTCGTGCACGCCGAGGAGGAGGTGAAGGAGGCCGAGAGCGCCGCCGCCATGCTGCCGCTCCTCGATCACGACGACGTGCGCATCCGCCGTGGGGCCGCGGCGCTCCTGCTCGACGAGCGTGACGAGCTGCGTCGGCGCGCGGCGTCGGCCGGCTTGCGCGGTCGCGCCATCGGCGCGGAGCGCACCCTCGCGGCCCTGGAGGCGGCGACCCCGAAGCTCGACGAGGTCCTGGGCGACGTCGAGCGGTCGGTCGCGATCGTCCCCTTCGAGTACATCCGCAACTCGTCGATCGAGGGCGAGATCGCCCAGTCCGAGATCGACAAGGTGAAGCGCCCCCTCAGCCGATCGGAGGAGGCCGTCGAGGATTGGATCTCGGCCCGGCGGTCCTGCGGCCCCTGGCGATGGTGCGTGGACGAGGTCGGCGTCACCGTCGAGCCCGGCGCCGACGCCAACCACCTGCGGGTGACGGTGCCGCTCGCGGGGCTGGCGGGCGCGACCGACGGCCACGCGATCCTCACCGTGGAGCGCCCGAAGCCGGGGGCTCGATGGAGCGTCGTCGAGACCCTCCGGCGGTGAACGTCAGAGGTCGCCGCGCAGCGGGAACTCGAACTTGAGCTCGAGGGCGCGGTGCCCGAAGTCCGTGATGGGCCGCGTCGACATCTCGGCGGCCCAGTAGTGGGCGCCGATTCGTACAGGGATCGATCGGACGAAGACCGACGCCCCGACCGCGAGCTGCCGGTAGATGGGGATGCCGGCAGCGCGGGGGCGGGCGAGGGGGCCGAGGTCGGGGTCGGGCGACTCGTTGGCGAGCCCGAGCACCAGGGGCACCACCCGCAGCTCGGCGTCGACGAACGCGGTCCCGCGCCATCCGATCTGACCGCGCGCGCGCCCGCCGCCGCCGGCGCCCCCGTCGAGGGGGTAGAGCTCGGTCCAGGAGCCGAGCTTGGCGAGGTCGACGTCTTGGCCCGCGCGCGCGTGCCGGTGGGCGTTGTGCATCCCGAAGTCCAGGCTCGGGCCGATCTCGCCGCGGAGCGAGAGGGCGCCCAGGTCGCGGCGGGCCTCGTAGTAGGCGTGAATGGGGGTCATGAGCCACGTCGACTCGGCGAGGGTACGCCGATCGTCGGTCGACACCCGCTGCTGGATCCACCCGCCGGAGGCCTCGAGCCAAATGCGTGTATTTTGCAGGCGAAACGCGAGGCCCCCGAAGCTGCCGAGGCCGACCCCGCACCCTCCCTCGGCGCCGAGCTTCGCGCACCCCGCGGGGACGTCGCCGCCGACGAGCCAGGTCGTGAAGTACCGGGCGCCCCCGGCCCACTCGAAGCGGCCTCCGGTCGCCAGCGCGGCGAAGAGGCTCTCGGCGCCGAGCATCGCGGTCCACGTGGTGCCGTAGAGCACGCGCGTGAGCTCGTGAGCGAGCGGGCCGCGGTACGAGTCCCAGCCGCGCATCACGAGGAGCGTGCCGACGTTGATGTTGATCGACCACATCGCCTCGAACACCGCGATGCTGGGGACGTTCTTCACGAGGTCCGAGCCCGAGGTGAAGTCGTCGACGAGCTTGTCGAACGTGGACTCGCTGGCCGCGGGGGCGCTGGCCGCGGGGGCGCGCGCGCCGCTCGGGCGCGCGTCGCTCGGGCGCGCGTCCTCGGCGCGCGCTTCGCCCGCGGTGGCCGTCGCGATCGCGACGGTGGCGACCGCAGCGAGGACCCGCGTCAGAGCTCGGTCCGGATCTTTCGGCCCGACTTGCCCGACGCCGAGGCCGCGGGTGCGGTCGCAGTCGCGGTCGTCGTGGCGGCGGTGGTCGCGCTCGGTGCCGCGGTGGCCGCGCCGGTGGCGGTGGGGAGGGTGCGGACGTGCACCGCGCCGGTGGCGGTCGGCGTGACGGCCGTCGCGGTGGCGGTGCTCGTCGGCTCGGCGGTCGCCACGGTGGTCGCGGTGGCGGAAACGGTCGCGGTCGCGGTGGGCGCGACGGTGTCGGCCGTCTTCTTCGGCGCCGCGGTGTCCACCGCCGGCGGCGGCTCGCTCGCGACCTTGGGTTGCTTCGAGTAGACGACGGCGGCGGCGGCCATGCCCACGAGCACCGCACCCACGGCGACGAAGAGGAGCGGGCTCTTCTTGGCGGCGGGGGCCTCCTTGATGATCGGAGCTTGGCTGGTCGCGGCCTGGCTCGTCGGGGCGCCTTCGACGGCCTTGGCGAGCTCGGGGTTCGACGGCGCCGGCGTCTTCGCGGCGGCGCTCTGGGTGGCGGGCCGCACGTCGGCGATCGTCGCGTCGGTCGCGGCGGGGAGGTCCGACGCCGAGGGCGCCTTGTCCTTGCCCCACGCGGTCGGCGTGCTCTTCTCGTCGAGCCCGCGCGGGGTCTTGGGGCTCTTGAGGCTCGGCATCGACCGCACGGAGTCCGCTGCGGGGCCCGGCGGGTTGCTGCGCACCGTCCGCTGCATCGCGAGGCTCGACTGGCCGTGGGTGCGCGCCCACGCCGCGAGCTCGCTCTGGAACGCGCGGGCCGTCTCGAAGCGTTCGCCCGGGGTCTTCGCCATCGCGCGCTCGATGATCGACGCGAACATCTCGTCGACCTCGGGAACGATGTCGCGCACCGGGGGCGCCTGCTCGAGCGCGATCTTGAAGAGGAGCTGGGGGAAGTTCTCGCCCTCGAACGGGAGCCGGCCCGTGAGGCCGCGGTACATGATGACGCCGACCGAGTAGATGTCGCTGCGGCCGTCGATGTCGCGTTCGCCGCGCGCCTGCTCCGGGGACATGTAGAGCGGCGTGCCCATCACCGCGCCCGTCTGGGTGACGTGCGCGTGGCCCTCGCTCGCTTGGAACTTCGACACGCCGAAGTCGAGCAGCTTCACGACGTCGCGCGGGCCCGTCTTCGCGAGCGACCGGCACACGAAGACGTTCGCCGGCTTCATGTCGCGGTGGATGATGCCGGCGTCGTGCATCGCCGCCAGGCCGTCGAGCAGCTGGAAGGTGAGGCCGGCGAGCTCCTCGGCGGAGGTGCGATCGCGCTGCTCGAAGAGCGAGTCGAGCGTCTGGCCCTCGAGGTACTCCATCACGAGGTAGGCCTCGCCGGAGGGGAGATCGCCGAGGTCGAGGACGTCGCAGATGTGCGGCGAGCCGATCTTGGCGGCGACCTGCGCCTCGCGCTCGAAGCGCTTGCGCATCTCCTCGGAGGCGGCGATGTCGGCGGTGAGCACCTTGATCGCGACGCGACGGCCGATCCGGGTGTTCACGCCCTCGTAGACGTGCCCCATCCCACCCTCGCCGACCATGCGGACGACGCGGTACTTCCCGTCGATGATGTCGCCTTGTTCGAATGCCACCGCTACACCTCGGCCCTGCTCTCGGAACTTCTCACGATACCACCGGACTCGCCGGCGACCAAGTTGCGAGATTTGCCTGAGATGCCGCAGGTTTGGCGCGCGCGCCGCGAGGGGTCAGAGCGGCGGTTCGGACGGCGGGAGGATCCCGTCGGCGCGGGGAGCCGCCCCTGGGTCGAACGTCACGTCGAGGCCGCTCCCGTTCGCTCCCGAGTCGCCGAAGAGCCGAAAGCCCTGGAGCCCGCCGCCGTTTCCGTCGTCGAGGGTGATCTCGACCTGGTAGCGGGTGCCCTGGGCGGAGTCGATCACGCCGGGGACCTTGGCCTCGAAGGTCGGGTCCTTCACCTCCGGGACGCGGTAGATGCCGACCACGTGCCTCGAGCTCGCGTCGGCGATGCGCGCCTGGAAGCGGCGGCCCTTGATGGCGCCGGCGTTGACCACCCGGACGAGCGCCGTCACCCCCACGTCCTTGGGCGCGTCGAGCGTCTGGAAGATCGTCGTGTGATCGAACGAGACTCGGATCACGTCGTCGAGCGGGTCGGGCTTGAAGCCGTCGAGCGCCAGCGTCCAGCTGTGGTCGCCGGGCGCGGGGGCGAGATCGAACTGCTTCGACAGGTTGTGGTCGGCGAAGAACGCGAGCTTCGTCCCGCGCTGCCGCTTGTCGACGGCGGCGGGGATGGTGAAGTGGGCCGTCGGCCCGCCGAGCGGCTGACCCAGCACCCGCGTCTGGACGACGCCGTTCTCGTCGAGGATGCGCAGCTCGAACATCTCGGCGACGTGGGACGTCATCCCGTTCACGGTGAACTCGATGTCGTAGAAGTTCGGGTTCGTCGGCTGCTTGCGCTCGAAGCGGCCGAGATCGGTGACGGCGAAGCACCCGCCGACGGAGAGCGCGGCGAACGCGAGGCCGAGCCTGAAGAAGCGTGTATGATGCATGTCAGAACCCCACCTTGGCCGAGCCGAAGCAGCCGGTCTGAGCGCAGAAGGCGCCGAAGGTCGGGCGGCTCGCAGCCTTGGCCGCGGGGGCGCCCGCCGGCGGCGCCTTCTTCTCGTCGCCGGAGGGCGAGAGGAGCCACCACGCGACGCCGCCCACGGTGAGCACGCCGCCGCCGATGAGGAGGATGTCGGTCACCGTCACCAGCGTCCGGGCGCTCGACTTCTGGCCGTCGAGGTCGAACCGGCGGGAGCAGACGTCGTTGGGGCACGCCTTCTCGATGTCGCTCGTCTTGCCGAGCGCGAGGATCCCGGTGACGGTCCCGGCGGCCATCGCCGCGACGCCCGTTCCGGCGACGACGAGCGGCCACGGCCCCGGGCCCGATCTCTCGGCCGGCTTCGGGCCCTCGCCGCCCGGCGGCGGCGGCGGCGCGACCACCGTCTTCTTCAGCGCGAACTCGTGGCTCTCGCGCCCGCCGGCGAGCGCGTCGAGCTCCCACGTCGCGTCGTCGTGACCGGGGGCACGGACGGTGACGACGTGGTGACCCGGGCGCACGCCGACCGACAGCTTGCCGCCCTCGGCCTGGTACACGTTGGTGATGCGCTCGCCGCGCACCGGGATGCGCACGTCGGTGACGAGCGCCGTCGGCTCGCTCACCGTGATCGAGAGGCGCACGACGCCGACCGAGAGCGTCTGCACGTCGCGGACGATCTGCGCGCGCTCGTCGGGGTCGATGTCGGTGACCTCGCGGAGGTACCGGCTGTAGGCGTCGATCGCCTCGCCGTCCCGCTCGAGCTTCATCGCGCAGAAGCCCATGTTGCCGAGGATCTTCGGCGACTGGCTCATCTGGTAGGCGGCCTTGAACTCCCGGTAGGCCTCCTCGACCTTCTCGCCGTCCGGATCCTGCAGGAGCGCGACGCCGGCCTTGAAATGCCGCTTCGCCTCCTCGCTGATCGCGGCGTCTTCGGCGGCGGCCGGGGAGGCGTGCAGAGTGCAAAAAACGAGGGCGGCGAACGCGAGGTGTCTGCGCATGGAATCGAGCCGCACGATAACGCCGTTTCGCTCGCGCGGAAAGCTTCGCGCCGTGCTATGCCGGCGGCCATGTCGACCGACAAAGAGGCAGGTGGCGAGTCGTTCGCGGCTCTCTTCGAGCAAGGCCAGCGCGAGGCCCCCGTCCGGCGCCACCGGGCGTACCGCCCCGGCGACAGCGTCCGGGGGGTGGTCGTCCAGGTGGGCAAAGACGCCGTGTTCCTCGAGCTCGACGGCAAGCGCCAGGCGATGATCGAGGCGGTCGAGCTGCGGCTCCCCGACGGCTCGCTCCCGGTCTCGGTGGGCGAGGAGCTCGAGGCGCGCGTCGTCGACGCGAGCGACAAGAGCGGGATCGTGCGCCTCGGGCGGAGCCTCGGCCGGGCCGGCAACCTCCAGGCGCTCGAGCAGGCCAAAGACGCCGGCCTCGCGGTGGAGGGCAAGGTCACGGGCGTCAACAAGGGGGGCATCGAGGTCGACCTCGGCGGCGCGCGCGGCTTCTGTCCCCTCTCGCACATCGACGCGCGCGGCGGCACCGATCCCCAGAGCCTGGTCGGGCAGTCGCTCCAGTTCCTCGTCACCGAGATCAAAGACGGCGGCAAGAGCGTCGTCGTCTCGCGCCGCGCGCTCATCCAGCGCGAGAACGAGGAGAGCGCGGGCCGCCGGATGGCGGACGTCGTCCCCGGCGCGGTGCTCAAGGGGACGGTCTCGGCGGTGCGCGACTTCGGCGCGTTCGTCGATCTCGGCGGCGTCGAGGGCCTCCTGCCGCGGTCGGAGATCGGGCACGATCGCTCGGTCGCCGTCGCCGACGCGCTCAAGCCGGGCGACGCCGTCGAGGTGCAGGTCCGCGAGGTGAAGAACGAGCCGCCGGGCCCGAAGGGCAAGGGCGGTCGCAAGATCACCCTCTCGCTCAAGGCGCTCATGGACGACCCGTGGGACGGCGTGACCTTCAAGCGCGGCGACGTCCTCGCGGGCACCGTCACGCGCGTCGCCGAGTTCGGCGTGTTCGTGCGCCTCCTGCCGGCGATCGAGGGCCTCCTCCACAACGCCGAGCTCGGGGTGAAGAAGGGCGAGACGGCAGGCCGGCCCGAGCCGGGCGCGCCGCTCGTCGTCGTCGTGCAGTCGATCGACCGCGAGGCGAAGAAGATCGGCCTCGCCCCCGCGCCCGAGGGCAAGGCCGCGGGCTCTCGCGTCGACGAGGTGCGGATCGCGGTCGGCGCGATCGTGAAGGGCAAGGTCGAGCGCATCGAGACCTACGGGATCTTCGTGCAGCTCGACGGCACGAAGGGCCGGGCCGGGCGCGGCCTCGCCCCGGTCGCCGAGCTCGGCGTCCCGCGCGGCACCGATCTCCGCAAGGTGTTCCCCGAGGGCACCGAGGTGACGGCCAAGGTGCTCGAGACCGGCGACGGCAAGCTCAAGCTCTCGCTCCGCGGCGCCAAGCAAGACGAGGAGCGCGCTCAGTTCGAGGAGGCCCGCTCCAAGGTCAGCGCGCCCCGCTCGCTCGGCACGCTCGGCGATCTCCTGAAGGGCTTCAAGCGCTGACCGCGCGGCCCGCCCCCGCGCCTCACCGCGCCGGGCCGCGAGCCCGAAGTCTTTGATCTTAGAAGATTTGTTCGGGTACCCAAAACTACTCATCCGGAGCGCCACCGCCCCACGCCGGCGGTAAGGTTCGCTCGTGAGCAGCTACGCCGTGCACCTCACGCGACCCATGGACGTCGTCGAGGCGGCCTACGAGGTCACCTCCGCGGACGACCGGTGGCTCCGGGGGATCCTCCGCGCCGCCGCCCCCGACATCGACTGCGGCGAAGGCGTCTCGGCCTTCGTGTGCCGCATCGGCGACGACGCCCTGCCGATCGAGTCTCCGGTCGTCGGGACGTCCGCGGTGGCGCCCGCCTTCCTCCAGTCGCTCCAGGAGCACAACGCCAACCCGCCCGCGGGCGCGGTCGACATCATCCGCGGGAGGGTGGTGTGGTTCGCGCCCGTGTCGGAGGGGCTCGGCGCGCGCATCAGCCGCGACATGCGACGCCAGGTCGGTGGCGCGTTCTTCGACTCGCTGGGCGCGCTCGCCCAGGACGGCGAGGGCCACGTGCTGCAGCTGGTGGCGACGTCGCGGAGCTTGATCCAGGTCCACCCGAAGACGGCGGCGGCGTGGCGCCGGGTCCTCCTCCACGTCGGCACCGCGCTGCGCCTCCGGCGGCGGTTGGGCGCGCCCGAGGCCATCCTCCGACCGTCGGGCGTGGTGGAGGACGCGCGCGCCGACGCCAAGACCGCGGACGCGCGCGCCCGCCTCAAGGAGGCGGTGTTGCGCATGGAGCGGTCACGCACCACGCGCGTCCGGCAGAATCCGGAAGACGCGCTCTCGCTGTGGCAAGGGCTCGTGGCGGGCCGCTGGTCGCTCGTCGATCAGTTCGAGTCCGACGGTCGACGCTACATCGCCGCTCACGAGAACGTGCCCCGCTCCGAAGACCCGCGCGCGCTGTCGTCCGTCGAGCAGAGCTACCTCGTCTACTACCTCCGGGGCGCGTCGACGGAGGAGATCGCGTTCGCGTTCGGCAAGTCCCCGGCGACGATCGGCAAGGCGCTGTCGTCGATCACGCGTCGCCTCCGACTCCCGTCGCGCGTCGCCCTCCGGCGGATGGGCGAGATCGAGCTGCTCGACCGGTTCCGCGTCGACCTGCAGAGCACGCCGGTCGACGTGCTCGTCGTGGGAGAGACCACGATCCACCCGAGCTGGCGCGCGGTCTTGTCGAGCGCGTGCCTCGAGGTCGCCGAGCTCGCCTCGACCGGCCTCACCGACGGCGAGATCGCGGTCCGGCGCGGGCGCTCGATCCGGACCGTGTCGAACCAGCTCGCGCGCGTGTTCCGGACCGCCGGCGTCACCCGGAGGCAGGATCTGATGAAGGTGCTGCGCGCTCCGCACCGCGTTGGGCTCTGACGCAGCGTCCCTCAGAAGGGGGTGAACCGCTGCTCGAAGCCAGCGGCTCCGCAGTCCTGGAGCGTCGCCCGGTAGCCGGCGGGGGCGCCGCTCGGCACGGAGATGCACCGGCCCGCCTGGCGGAAGCGCATCACGCGCGACGTGTCGCCCCACCGGTCGACCGTGCCGTGAGCCCCGACGGTCGCGCACGGCACCTCGCGGATGCGCGTGCCCGGCGCGGTGCCGTTCGACTCGGGCGCGAGGCAGGTCTCTCCGCCGACCATCGGGAACGGGTAGCGCCCGGCCACGACGACCTCCGACGTGGAGAAGAGGCCATCGGGGAGGCGCTCGCGCGTGACGTAGCGGAACGTGTCGTCGAGGCGCGATTGGCAGGAGGTCACCTGGAGGAAGCCGCCCACCAGGCCGAGGCAGCGCGAGGCGCCGTTGACCGTCGCCAGCCGGACGCCTTGGCGCAACGTGGCGGCGTCGTCGATGGGGCTCCCCGCGATCCGCTCCGAGAAGACCTCGTCGGCCGAGCCGCGGCACGTCTTGAGCCCGAGCTCTTGGGCGCCCGTCAGCGCGAGGCACTGCGACGCCGCGAGGTTCGTGAGACCGAACACGTAGGGATAGACGGCGCTCGACGCCGGAGTCCCGCTGCCGAGTCGCCACTTCGTGGGCGAGGTGTTGTCGCATGGCCCCGCGGCGAGCCGGAAGTCGGTCGCCCCGCGGAGGCACTGTCCGCTCTCGAGGTGGATCTCGAGCATGTTCGGGTAGACGGGGTCGTGGACGAAGCGCCAGGGGCGGCAGTAGACGCCGAAGGCGCCGAGGGCGACCTTGCCGGTGGCCGTGAGCGAGCCCGTGCACAGACCAGGAGCGCCGAACGCGCGCACGTCGTGGACGTCCCAGGTCGTGTCCACGAACGAGCGGAAGTCGTCCGCCGACATCCCGATGTTGTGGAGGGCCGGATCCCCCGCGGAGATCACGGACATCAGGTCTCCCTCGGCGAGCGTGACGCAGCCGCCGCCCGAGTCGCCGAAGCTGGGGTGTTGCCCCGCGGAATTCGTCCCCGAGAAGCCCACCGGCGTCCACTGGGCGAACCAGACGTCGTCCGTCAGGGCGACGACCGTGTCCATGAATCGGAGCGTACCCACGTCGCCTTGGTCCCTGATGTACTCGCCGTAGCCGAGGCAGCGGACCGGGGGCCGAGGGACCAACGTGTCGAAGTCGAAGTTCCGTCGGTGGGTGAGCTCGACGCGCTGGCGCGCGGCGGGGATGTCGGCGCCAAGGTGCAGGAGCGCGACGTCGTGCGCGGCGGTGTGGGTGATCCACGCGGAGTCGAGGAGCACCTCGGTGACGAGAGCGCTGCGCGCGCCGAGTCTGACCGAGAACGCACCCGGGGTCGCGACCTCCCAGGGGTCGAAGCAGTGGGCGGCGGTGAGCGCCCACCGCGGCGTGACGAGGGTGGCGCTGCATCGGAAGGCGTTGCTGCGGAACACGGCGCCTGCGTTGGTCTGCGTCGGATCGATCAGGTAGCCCTGGACGATCGGCGAGCTCAGCTCGGCGGTCGGAGGGTCGAGCGCTCCCGCATCGGCCCCGCACCCGCCCGCTGCGACCGCGCACGCGAGGGCGGATGCGATGCCTCCGCGGGTGACGCGCCGTCGCCGCTCGCGGATCCCTCGTTCGGTCGCGTTGGCACGATTCGTTGCCTCGCCACTACGTCGTTCGCTCATGTCGGAGTCCTCCATCGATGGTGGTCGCGCACACCCGACGGTCGAATCAGTCGTCCGTACGGTGCCCGACGAGGTCGAGCTCGATCCGCAGGCCCTTGTTCTGGAGCACCCAGGTGCCCTGCCACCCGCTCTCGCGCTCGTCCCACGCCTCGCGCGGCTGCGCCCCGGCGGCGCCGGAGGCGGTGGCGATGAAGGCGAGCGAGGTCGCGAGCAAGAACCGCTTCATGGACTCTCCTTTGGTGAGGTGGCCGCGATGACCGACGAGGGGTTCGACGGTCTCGCGCCGTCGGTGATGTCGCCTCACAGACCGAATGAGCAATCATCGCAAGGCAGCGCATTCTCTCTGCGCACCAACAATTGCTCACGGTCGCGCGAAGCGCTCGCGGACGTTCCCGCTGCGGCGGCGCTGAGTACTCTTCGGCGGGAGCCACGGAGCGGCGCGCGTGCGAGCGTTCGGTATGGCCAACTCCTCCTCGCTCCACGTCACCTCGGCCGCCGCTCTCGTGCTCGCCGCGAGCGTATCGGCCTGCGTCGCCGGCGGAGAGTCGGTATCGACCGGCGAGTCGGCCGCCGCGATCGTCGTCGGTACGCTCCGCGACCCCGCGGCGACCAACGCGGCGGTGCTCCAGCGCGGCCTGGGGTTCCGGTGCTCGGCGACGCTCCTGTCACCGCAGTGGGCGCTGACGGCGGGCCAGTGCTTCTTCAACCAAGCCGAGCTCGATCACCTCGAGGACTTCCGCGTCGTGCACGGCGCGTCGTCCGCGGTGGTGTCGGAGGTCATCCTCCCGCGTGACCCTTGGGTCGACGTCGCGGGCAATCGTCAGAACGACACCGCCCTCGTTCGCCTCGCCTCTCCGCTCGCTCCGGCGCAGCGCCGCCTCGAGCTCACGCACCGGCGGGTCGGCGACTTCGTCACCGACCCACGCCCGCTCGTCCGCTGCTTCGGCTACGGCGAGAGCGTCGCCGGGCTCCACGATTGGGGCATCCTCCGCTCGATGGACAACGTCGTGTGGTCCGCGGGCCTCTCCCCCACGCTCACGCAGGCGCCGCTGCTGTTCTACCCGAACCCTTCCGGCCAACGTTGGGGCCAAGGGGACACCGGCGGTGGATGCGTCACGTTCGACTCGCCGCCGGCGCTCATGGGGATCATCTCCGACGTGGACGACCAGATCGGGATGGCGATGGACTCCTTGCGCCACTACGTCCACCAAGCCGTCGACACCCACCTCGTCATGTCGTTCGGCGAGGACCGCTGCCTTTCGGTGACCGCCACGAGCGCGGTCGTCGTCGGCAACGCGGGAGTCCCCGCCCTCCACTGCAGCCCGATCCGTATGGTCTCGATGCCGGGGACCACCGGCGTCGAGCTACGCGGCTGGAGCGGCGCGTGCATCGGCGCGAACGCCGCGGGCACGGCCCTCGTTGCCGGGGCGTGCAACGCCACGCCCGCGACGCGCTGGGACGTCACGACCGCGGCGGTCGCGTACGGCGGGGCGTTCCCGCGTGGCTTCGGGCTCCGCAACCACGCTTCGGGCAAGTGCGTGGCGATGGACGCGGTCGGCACGACCCCGACCCTCGCGGCGTGCAGCGGGACCGCCGCACAGACGCTCGTCGAGCGTGTGACTCGCATCGCCAACGAGGAGGTCGCTTCGTTCAGCCAGGCGATCCGCATGAATCGGCCCGGAACGAACGGGCCCTGGCGGTGCCTGGGCGTGCCCAACGACCCCTTCGGTGGCCCGCGGAGGCTCCGAGCCACGAGCTGCAGCGGCGATCCGACCGACTCCGTGCGCTTCTTGTCGACCGCGGGTGGCACCGAGGAGCGCGTCGCGCTCGCCGAGGGAAGCCTCGACGGGACGAGCGGGCCGTGCCTGGCGCCCGACGTCGCGCAGGCGCCGCCGGGTGGGGCGTACGCCAACGGCACGCGCATCGTCCTCCAAACCTGCTCCACCACCGCGCTCACCCAGCGCGTGCGACGCTGGCGGAGCTCCGACGCCAACGTCGTGCGGTTCGGCACCAAGTGCCTCTCGATCCCCCCCGGCGCTGCGGTGGGGACGGAGGCGACGCTGCAGGACTGCGGGAACGCCAGCTATCAGCAGGCCTACTTCCCCGATTGAGGCGACGGTGGCGAGGAACGCGGCGACTCAGTAGTCGCCGCCGGAGTCTCCGCCGCCGAAGTCGCCGCCGCCGAAGTCGTCGCCTCCGCCGCCGAAGTCGTCGCCTCCGCCGTCCCAGGCGTCCGCCATCGGCGGGCCCTCGTCGGTCCCGTCGACCCAGTCGTGCGACTCGTGGCTCCACCCCGGGTGGTAGCCGTAGTGGTGCCCGTGCCCGAAGAGCGCGGCGCCAGCGACGCCGCCGGCCACCGCGCCCAAGAACGGCGCCGCGACGCCGCCGTACGCGTTGACCGTCTGGACGTGCTGCTGGTGCTGCGCGTGTTGCTCACGCTGGCGCTTGCGCTCGGCCGCGCCTTGGAACGGCTCCCGGCAGGCGAGGCAGGCCGACTGGTTGTGGGGCGACAACGCGCCGCAGAAGACGCAGCTCACCACGATCCACGTCTGGCACCGCGCGCACTTCTGCTGGCCCCACCGGCAGGCGAGGGCGCAGCGGGGGCAGGGGATCGCGCTCGCGAGGACCTCCTTGGAGTACGGCTGCGAGCAGAAGCGGCAGTGCACGAGCTCCCCGACCTCGGGCGCCCCGCAGTTCGGGCAAATCGGCGTCCCCATCGCCTCGAAAGATACCCCAGCCGGGGCCGCCTTGCCCGATACCCACTTCATGCTACACCGTGGGAGACGTGTTCGGGGCCTCATGCAACTCGCTGTAATCCTTGCGATCGCTGCCCTCGGTGCGCTGGTCCTCGGCGCGAGCCTGCTCCTGTTCCATTTCACGGGGGCTCCCGCGCGCACCTACCGAGCCCCGTACCTCACGCCCCGGTCTCTCGCCCTCGCGTCGGGTCCGACCCTGCCGCGCGCGGCCGCCGACGAGCTCATCGCCCCCGAGGCGGCGGTCGCGCCCGTCACCTTGCCCTCGCCGCCGGTCACCGGGGGCTTCGATTTGAGTGCATCCTACAGCGATTTGCCGGCGCTCGGCGCGGCCGAGTCGCAGCCGTCGCCGGTCGTCTCGCTCTTGTCGATGAGTCGGACCGCGGTGCGGGCGCCGCGCCGCCCGCTCGCCTCGAGCCGGCCGCCGACCGCGTCCGAGGTCGGCGTTCGCCCGCTCCTCCTCGACCTGCCGGTGATCGCGTCGGCGGTGCCCGTGCCTGCGCCGTCGGATCCGGATCCCACCCAGGTGATGAGCCGGCCGCCGGCGTTCGGCTGACCGCACGAGGAGCCCCATGTCCGAAGACGCGTACCGAGGCGTGGAGCCTCACAAGACCACGATCATCGTCACCACGGGGACCGACGTCGCCGGCCACCGGGTCGCCCAGTACCTCGGCATCGTCCGCGGCATCGTCGTGCGCTCGGTGAGCTTCGGCCAGGGGTTCGTCGGCGCCTTCCGGCAGCTCGGCGGCGGCAACATCCAGGAGTACGTCGAGGTCTGCGAGGCCGCTCGCCAGGAGGCCTACCTCCTCATGATGCAACACGCGGAGCAGATCGGCGCCCACGCGATCATCGGCATGCGCTACGACGCGACCGAGTTCTCGCAGGGCGCGACCGAGGTGCTCGCCTACGGCACCGCCGTTCGCCTCGAGCGTTGAAGCCCGGGCGCCCGCTCAGAAGCCGGGGTTGGTCGCGACCGGCTTGACGATCGGCTTCGTCCCCGAAGACTTCGCCGTCGGCTTCGAGGTCGGCGCCCCGGCGGTGGCGGTGGCGGTGGGCTTCCCCGTCGCGTCGGCCGTGGCGCCCGATGCGGCCGCCGTCGTCGCCGCCGTCGTCGTCGCCGCGGCCGCGC
>JAEUKG010000138.1 GCA_016794325.1 Myxococcales bacterium
GGAGGACCCCGCGGTGACGGACGGCCGCGAGGGCAACCGCGGCGCGTGCCCCGCCGGGATGATCGAGATCAAGGGCAAGATGCGGATGTCGCAGATGGGCGACGAGCTCCAGAAGAGCGTCTGCAAGAAGTGGATCAACAAGGACTTCCCCGAGCGCTGCGCCGAGTTCGATCGCGAGAAGTGGCTCGCCATCGCCCAGAAGCTCCCCGAGCAGGCGATGCGCTACTGCATCGATCGCTTCGAGTTCCCGAACCGGAAGGGCGAAAACCCGATCATCCTCGTGTCGTGGCACGAGGCGAACGCCCTCTGCCAGGGCCAGAAGAAGCGCCTCTGCACCGAGAACGAGTGGACGTTCGCCTGCGAAGGCGAGGAGGCGCAGCCCTATCCGTACGGGTATGTTAGGGACGCCGACGCGTGCCTCGTCGACAAGCGCTGGAGGCAGTGGGACGGCGCGTGGGTCAGCCAGGGCCGCGGCAGCGACGCGGCGAAGCTCGAGCTCGACCGCCTGTGGCAAGCCGTGCCCTCGGGCTCGCGTCCTCGCTGCAAGAGCCCCTTCGGCGTCTACGACATGACCGGCAACATCGACGAGTGGACGCGCTCGTCGTACGGAGGCCAGCCGGCGATCCTGAAGGGCGGCTACTGGGGGCCGGTGCGCACGCGCTGCCGCCCCTCGACGCGGATCCACGGCGCGACGCACGTGTTCTACCAGCAGGGCCTCCGCTGCTGCTCCGACCTCGGAGAGTGACGCGACGCGCGTCACGGAGAGCGCGGCTCCCCGCGCGCGCGTCGGCCCTGCCGGATCAGAGCGGCTTCACCTTGCCGAGGGTCGCGCAGCTCGACGCGATCGAGGGCGAGAGCGCGCCGCCGATGGCCGCCGTGCCGCTGGCGCTGTTCAGGCGGATGCGGCCCGCGCCGCCGCCACCGCCGGGGGCTTGGCCGGTGCCGACCCAGATCGCGTCGCCGCCGCGCGGGTCGTCGCCGGCGCTGCCGCTGCCGCCCTTCGAGCCGCTCCGCGACGTTCCGCCGAGCGCCGAGATCGTCGACGGCAGGGCGTCCTTGCCGTCGCCCGCCGCGCCGCCGCCGGCGCCGTTGGCGGCGAGGACTCCGTCGACGACGACGTCCGAGGCCTCGAGCAGGATCGCGCCGCCGGAGCCGCCGCCGGAGCCGTGCTGGAAGTCGGGCGCGCCCCAGAAGTTGCCGTAGCCGCCACCGGCGGCGATCGACGCGCCCTTGCCGACGACGAGCTTCTTGCCCGCGACGAGCTGGATCGCCCCGCCGCCGGTGCCGGCCGTGATCGTGCCGACCCCGCCGCCGGAGCCGCCGACGAGCGGCGAGATCTCCGGGTTGCCGTAGATCGCGCCGGGCTCGGTCACGGCGCCGCCCATGCTCGCTCCGGTGCCGCCTTGACCGCAGTACGAGCCGCCGCCGGCTCCGTTGGTGCTGGAGCCTGCGCCGCCGCCGCCAGGGCCGCCGCCGGGGGACTCGCTCTTCTGGGGCGACCGGAAGCCGCCCGGGCTCGCGCGGTCCCAGCTCGCGCTCGCGTCGACGTTGCCGTGGATCTCGAAGTCGCCGAGGGAGACGATGGCGACGGCGCCGGTGCCCTTGACCTTGATCGAGGCTCCCGGGAGCACGCGGATCGAGCGCGCGACGAGGACGCGGAGATCGCTGCCGTCGGGCTGGCGCACCACCGTCGATGCGACGTCGTGCTCCCCGCAGAGCGACGTCGAGGACTCGTCGACCTCGCAGCGGGAGGTCACCTTCACGTCGACGATGCGCGGCGCCGAGATCGCGTCCATGTCGAAATTCGTGGGTCGGAAAGGGAGCTTGACGGGGCCGGCGTCGGCCTCGACGGCGTCGGGGGCAGCGTCCGCCGCGGCGTCGGCCTCGAGCGCCTCGAACGGGGTGGGCTCGGTCGGTGCAACCTGCACGCAAGCGAAGGCGAGGAGCGAAGCGGGGACGACGAACGAGACGAGACGCGGATTCATGGTCGAGTAACCTCCGCGTTCCCCATCGACCCGGCGCGCGCCCGGTTGCGTGGCGCGCCGTCACCCGAAGGGTGGACGTCGTCTCCCAGGCGCCCGCGCCCGCCCCCGATCACCCGCGCCTGGCCGAGCGCGGAGCTTCAGAGGCCGGGGGTCGTCTCGCCGAAGGTCGCGGTGATCGCGGCGAGCGTGGCCTGGCTCTTGGGGAACTTGGTCTTCGTGGTCCACGCGAGCACCTGGTGGAGGTGCGAGGCGGTCTCCACGACGGTGAGGACGTACATCACCTCGTAGCCCTTGGTCGCGCCCGACAGCTCGATCTGGATGGCGCGGTGCCCGGCCACCGTCGTCTCGAGCTGGGGCCCGGCCTTGCCGTGCTCGACCTTCTTCGCGATGACCTCGGCGCGGCTCGCGGCGTAGCGCGACAGGTTGGAGTCCGCGAGCTCGGCCTTCGCCTGGGTGATGACGACGACGAAGCCCTCCGGCCCCTCGGCCTCGATGTTCGCCTCGGGGCTGATGCCCGGTTGGGGGTGCCACGCGGGCGGGACCGTGACCTCGAAGCGCCCGTCTTTGCTCTTCAGCGCCTTGCCGGAGGACTCCGCGCCCTTGTCCGCGCCCTTCTTTCCGCACGCGGGCCCCGAGAGGGCCACCAGCGCGGCCGCGC
>JAEUKG010000148.1 GCA_016794325.1 Myxococcales bacterium
GGGGACGCGGGCGCGTCGGTGTCCGACGGCTGCGTCGAGCGGGTGCCGGAGGCGGCGACGCGACCGTCGCTCCGCGACGAGATCCACCCCCGCGCGGTGAGCGGCTACGCGACCGTGCTCCGCGTCCACGTGACCCACGGCCGCGGCGAGACGGTGCTCCCGCGAGGCGTCGTCGTCGATCGCTCCGCGGAGACGCTCCGCGAGCTCGAGGCCGCGGGCTTCGCGCTGCCGGATCAGTCGGGCACTGCGGCGGCGCGCGTCATCCCGCCGCCGAAGGGCCAGGGCGCCCCGGGCGACCGCGTCGTCTCGATCGTCGAGGTCCCGGTCGTGCCCCTGCCGCCGAAGCCCGGGCGCAACACGCTGATGCTCCCCCGCTTCCCGATCACCGTCGCCCGCGCGAGCGGCGAGGTCTCGACCCTGTGCACCTCCACGCACCTCCTCTTCGTCGAGGATCCGATCGCCAACATCCCCGACGCCAAGCCGCGGCCGAACCCGCCGGGCCGCCCCCAGCGCGAAGAGTGGACGGCGCTGAAGAGCGCGCTCGGGTGGGTGGCCGTGGGCGCCGCCAGCGCCGCCGTCCTCGGGGCGTTCGGGTACTTCTGGTCGCGCCGGCCCAAGCCGGCGCCCCCGCCCCCGCCGCCGCGGCCGCCGTGGGAGGTCGCGCTCGAGCAGCTCGACGAGATCCGCACGTCCGGGCTCGTCGAGACCGAGCGCTACGCCGATCTGTTCGATCGCGTCAGCGACACGATCCGCCAGTACCTCGGCGCGCGCTACGGCTTCGACGGCCTGGAGTCGACGACGACCGAGGTGCTCGCGGAGCTCGCCAACGTGCACATCGGCGGCTTCGAGGCCTTCGACGACGAGCGGTCGCGAGGCGAGGCCCGATCGCCTGGGTACCGCGCGTTCGAGGAGTTCCTCGGCGAGTGCGACCTCGTGAAGTTCGCGAAGGTCGCGGCCACGCGCGAGGCGGCGACGGCGCTCGTCGAGCGCGGCGTCGAGCTCGTGACGAAGACCACGCCCATCGACGCGCGACCGCGCGCCCGCGCCACGGAGGCCCCGTGAGCCGCGTCGCGCGCTTCGCCATCGCCTGCGCCGGCGCCGTCGTCGTCGTCGCGCTCGGCCTCACGTTCCCCGGGGTGATGGCGTCGATCGACGCCGTCGACTTCAGGGAGGTCCACTTCGCGGCGTTCCCTCCCGAGCTCTCGCGCGGGTTCCCTCCGTGGTACCTCGTGTCGCTCTGGGGCGCCTCGTTCGCGATCGTGTGCGTCACGGTGCTGTGGACGCAGACGATCGGCGCCGACGACGTCACGGCGCGCCTGCGCGTGTCGACGACGCTCCCCGTCCGGCGCGGGCCGCGGGGCATCCGCGCCCACCTCCGCGACGTGCCGGCGATGCTCCGCGTCGGGGCGCTCGTGCTCGGGGCCATCGCGGTCGCCGGGCCCGAGGACGTGCTTCGGGGCGAAGGCTCCGAGGAGAGCGGCATCGACATCGTCATCGTGCTCGACCTCTCCCTCTCGATGCGCGCGCTCATGGACGCGCCGGCCGAGCCGGTGCCGCAGGCGCCGATCGGGGGCGCCAAGGTGCGGCGCCTCACGCGCCTCGCGACCGCGAAGGAGGTCATCCTCGACTTCGTCTCGCGGCGAAAGACCGACCGGATCGGCGTCGTCGTCTTCGGTCGCTCGGCGTACATCCTCTCACCCCCAACCCTCGACAAGACGCTCCTCGCCTCCTTGGTCGAGAAGATGGAGCTCGAGGTCATCGACGGTCACGGGACGGCCATCGGCGACGCCGTCGGCACCGCCGTCGCCCGCCTGCGGCGCTCGAACGCGCGCTCCAAGGCGGTGATCCTGCTCACCGACGGGGACTCGAACGCCGGCTCGATCGCGCCCGAATACGCGACCCACCTCGCTCAGACCCAAGGCGTGCGCGTCTACACCGTGCAGATCGGCAACGGCGACGAGGTCGACGTCCAGGACGGCACCGACATCTTCGGCCAGCCGCGCTTCGTCCGCACCCGCTACCCCGTGAACCCCGCCTTGCTGCAGAAGATCGCGAAGGACACCGGCGGCGAGGCGTTCATCGCGACCGACAAGCGCGGCCTCGAAGAGAGCATGCACAAGATCCTCGACCGCCTCGAGAAGACGCGCTTCGAGGCCCAGGCGCCGGTGACGCGGCCGCTCTTCCCGCTCTTCCTCGCCCCCGCGGTCGTGCTCATCGTGCTCGACGCCCTCGCCCGCCTCCTCATCCTGCGGAGGTTCCCGTGAAGTTCCACTACGACTTCACGGCGCCGGTGCCGCTGTTCTTCCTCGTGCTCGCGGTGCTGCTCCTCGGCGCCTTCGTCACCCTGCTCGTCCTCGCCGCGGCGCGCCGCGCCAAGGACGAGAGCACCTTCGGGGAGCCGAAGCTCGTGTCCCGCTTGGTGTCGCACGACGCCGGCGCGCCGCGCCTCGCCAAGGGGATGCTCCTCGCCGCGGCGCTGGCGCTCGCGCTCTTCGCCGCCGCCCGGCCGCAGCTGCCGCGGGGGACGCGGATCGTGCCCGCCACGAACCTCGATGTCGTGATCGTCCTCGACTACTCGAAGAGCATGTACGCGCGGGACGTCTCTCCGAGCCGCATCGCCCGCGCCAAGGTCGAGGTGTCGGACCTGGTGAAGCGCCTGCCCGGCGCCCGCTTCGGCGCGATCGCCTTCGCCGGCGAGCCGATGAGCTTCCCCCTCACCAACGACGGCGCGGCCATCGCCCAGTTCTTCCGGCAGCTCGAGCCCAACGACATGCCCGTCGGCGGCACCGCGACCGCGCGCGCCCTCGAGCGCGCGCGCGAGCTCTTCAACCGCGACCCCAAGTCCAAGGACCACGTCCGGGTGATCGTCCTCGTCACCGACGGCGAGGACCTCGAGGGCGACCCCGTCCGCGTCGCCGAGGCCTGCGCGGCGGAGGGCACCCGCGTCGACGTCGTGCAGATCGGCGGGCGCCTCCCCGAGGTCATCCCCGACGTGAGCGAGGGCAAGGTCGTCGGCGTCCGTCGGGACGAGACCGGCAAGCCGCTCACGACGTCGCTCTCCCCGGAGGCCGAGCAGCAGCTCAAGGACATCGCGAGCCGCGGCAAGGGCACCCTCGTCCACGCCGAGAAGGGGGCGACGGGCATCGACGAGATCACGAAGCGCCTCTCGAAGCAGATGCGCGACGAGCTCGCCGAGCGCGCCGAGACCGTCCACGTGGACGAGTACCGGTGGCCGCTCGGTCTCGCCCTCGTCCTGCTCGTCCTCGAGGCGTTGATCTTCGAGGCGCCGCGGCGGGCCAAGCGGCTCCTCGGCCGCGTGGGGGGTGGGTCGTGACGCGGCGCCGCGCGCGCACCGCCCTCGCGATCGTCGCCGGGCTCTCGGCGAGCTTGGCCGGCGTCGCCTGCGGGTGGGACCCGTCCCGGCCCTTCGATCACGAGGCGCCGGAGGTGAACCGAGCGCTCACCGCGCTCGAGGCCGGCGACGCCACCGGAGCGTCCGCGCTCCTCGGCGAATACCTCGCGACCGGCCAGTGCGACGAGGGGAAGATCGGCGCCCCCGGGCGGAGCAACGACCGCCCCTTCGCCGGCCTCGACCTCGGCCTCGCGCTCTTCCGCGTCGGCGAGGCCTACGGCGGCCCGTTCGGTGACGAGGACGGCGACGGCGGCGTGGACCCCACCGTCGCTCAGCTCCGCACCGCGGAGACCGACTGCGCGCTCGCGATCGTGCGCGCGGTGGCCAACGGCGAGGCGACGCCGCTCGAGCTCCGCGCCCGCGCCCGCTACCTCGAAGGCAACCTCCTCTTCCTCAGCCGCCGCTACGAGGACGCCGTGAAGGCGTACGACAAGGCGCTCACCCTCGCCCCGGGGATGGCGGACGGCGGCGACGCGATCGGGCGTGACGCGGCGCACAACCGCGCCATCGCCCTGCGTCGCATCGAGGATCAGAAGCGAGACGCCGGCTCCGACGCGAGCCCCGACGCGAGCCCCGACGCGCGCCCCGACGCGAGCCCCGACGCGAGCCCCGACGCGAGCCCCGACGCGGGCAAGGACGGCGGCGACGGCGGCAAGGACGGCGGCAACGACGGCGGCAAGGACGGCGGCGACGGCAAGGACGGCGGCGACGGCAAGGACGGCGGCGACGGCAAAGACGGCGGCAACAACGACGCGCCGCCCCCTCCCCCGAAGAACCCGCCTCGCGATCGCGCCGCCGACGAGCGGATGCTCGACCAGCTCGAGAGCTCACCCACGGTCCAGCAGGAGGCCGCCCGCAAGCAGGCGCAGAAGCGGCGCGTCCGCACCACGGAGGACAAGTGACGCGCGGCCGGGTCGGGCCCCACGCGCTCGCCGCGCTGCTCGCGGCCGTGTTCGCCCTATGTGCACTCTGCATCTTTCCGCGCTCCGCCCGGGCGCAGGCGGGCCAGACCGAGGCCAAGGCCTGGCTCGACGCCCCGACCGCGGCCGTCGACGAGCCCTTCGCGCTCCACTTCCAGGTGATGACCACCGGCTCGGACACGCCCTCCGATCCCCAACCCGGTCCGCTCCCCGGCCTCACCGTCGTCGGCACGAGCATCTCGCCGAGCACGAGCATCTCGATCGTCAACGGCGTCGTCTCCCAGCGGCGCGGGGTGAGCGTGGTGTGGACGCTCCGCGGCAGCCGCCCGGGCTCGTTCACCCTGGGGCCGCCGTCGGTCGCGCTGGGCGGGCGCCGGGTGCGAGGCGACGTCCAGTCGATCCGGCTCGTGTCCCACCCCGGGGCCGCGGGGACGGCGCGGCGCCCGCCGGGCTTCGGCGGCGTCGATCCCTTCGACACGTGGAAGGGCCTCTTCGGCGACGACCCGCTGAAGGACCTCGTCCAGGAGCAAGAGACGGAGCCGAACCTCGCGCTCGACGCCGCGCGCTCGCCTGGCGCCTTCCTCCACGCGACGGTGGACAAGCCGCGCGCGGTCGTGGGCGAGCAGGTGACGTACACCGTGTACCTCTACGTCGACCCGAGCGACCGCCAGGGCGAGGTCGAAGACAAGCGCGAGGCGTCGGCGCCCGACTTCCTGCGCCGTCCGATCGTGGAGGGAGGCCGTGGGCGCTCGCTGGGGCGCGCGCGCGTCGGCGGACGGATCTGGAGCGTCCACCTCTGGCGCCAGACGGCCTACTTCCCGCTCAAGGCCGGCGCCCTCGAGATCGGACCGTTCGCCGCCGACATGGTGAAGGGCTCGCGCCACGAGCCGAAGGAGAGCGAGCGCCTCGTGGTCCAGGTGAGCGAGGCGCCGGCCGCGGGGCGCCCCGCGCGCTACGTCTCGGGTGACGTCGGACGCTTCGTCCTCTCGGCGGAGGTGGCGCCCCGCGAGACCTCGCGAGGGGGCACGGTCAGCGTGACCGTCGAGCTCCGCGGCGAGGGCAACCTCCCCGCGACGCTCCCCATGCCCGAGGGGGCGGGCATCGAGTGGCTCGAGCCCCAGGTCCGGGAGAAGGTCGAGCTCGTGCAAAATACACGTATCGGCGGCCGGCGGACGTTCACCTACGTCGCCCGCCTCGGCCGCGAGGGGGAGGTCGAGCTCGGGAGCGTCGAGCTCCCGTTCTTCAACCCCGACAGCCGGGCCTACGAGATCGCGCGCGCCGCGCTCGGCCGCGTCCACGTCGCCCCTGGCGCCCCCGTCGCCGACGCCGGCTCCGAGGAGCAAGACAAGCTCGCGGGCCTGCCGCCGCCGGTGACGGCCCGCGAGCCCATCGCCGCCGCGCCCAGGCACCTGTCCGACGCCGCCCCGTTCTGGTCCGCGCTCGGGCTCGGGCCCCTCGCCTACCTCGTCGCGCGCGCGGGCGACCGCGCGCGGACGTCCCTGCGCGCGCGGCGCGACCGCGCCCGGGCGAGCCCCGAGCGGGACCTCCAAGAGAAGCTCAAGCGAGCCGACGCCGCGCGCCGGGCCAAGGACGGCGCAGCGCTCGCGGGGGCGATCGAGGCCACCCTCGCGTCCGCGTGCAACCTGCACCTGAAGGTCGACATCCGCGGCCTCGCGGGGGGCGCGGTCACCGACGCGCTCCTCGAGGCGGGCTTGCCGGCCGATGCCGGTCGCGAGCTCCGCGCGGTGCTCGACGCCTGCCACGAGGCGCGCTTCGCCCCCGGAGGCCTCGCCGAAGGCGACGGCGAAGATCTCTTCGCGCGTGCGACCGCGCTCACCAAGATCATCGGCAAGTCCGCGAGGAGCGCGTGACGCGCGCGCGAGCCCGAGCGGCGGGTTCTTGGCTCGCGGTGGCGGCGGTGTTGGGGGCGAGCTCGAGCCCCGCCGCCGACGCCCCGCCCTCGGTCGACGAGGAGTTCGGCCTCGGCGCCGCGGCCCTCGCGGCCGAGAAGCCGGAGGAGGCGATCGGGCGCTTCGAGGCCCTCGCCGATCGCGGCGTCGTCGACGCGGCCGCGAGCTTCGACCGCGGGCTCGCCTACGCCTCCCGCTTCCGCAAGAGCCCGCGCCCCGGCGATCTCGGCCGCGCCATCCAGGGGTTCGAAGAGGCGCGCTCGCTCACCGCCGACCCCGCGCGCGAGCGCGCCGCGTCCGCGGCCATCGTCCTCCTCCGCTCCGAGGTCGCGCGGCGGCGCGCCGCGGCCGGCGACGCACCCTACGTCCAGCCAGGGCCGCCGGCCGTCCGGCTCGTCCTCCGGTCGCTGCCCGAGGACGCGTGGACGGTGCTCGCGGCGCTCTCGTCGCTCGCGCTCACGGCGGGCCTCTTCGTGCGCTGGCGAGCCTCGGGCCGCGTGCGCCTCGGCGGCGCGGGCGTCGCCGCGTCGGCGGGAGGGCTCCTCGCGATCACCGCCCTCGCCGCCTGGGCGGCCCGCGACGAGCGGCTCACCCTCACCGAGGGGGTGACCGTCGCCGAGAACGTGCGCGCGACGGACGAGGGCCACGCGCCCATCGCCTCCGAGGCCCCGATCGCCGAGGGGACGCGCCTCGAGATCCTCGCGACGAGAGACGGGTGGACCGAGGTGCAGCTCCCGAGCCGCCGCGCGTGGATCACGTCCGCCGCGATCGTCCCCCTCGTGCGCCCCGCCCGCTGAAGAGAGCGCGTGAGCTGCCGGTGACGACGAGGCAAGAGCGGTCCCTCCTTGGACCGCTCCCGAGGCGCGCGCTCGTCGAAATGACGTGAGCTGACACCGCGCCCCCGCCGCTTGTCGGTCGGAGCTCCGCGCGCCATAGCTAGGAGCATGAGAGCGGTGATCGTCGGCGCCGGCGCAGCTGGCCTCCTCCACGCGATGAGCTATCGAGCCCACGGCGTCGCGATCGCCGGCGTCTACGACGTCGACGCCGGCCGCGCCCGCGCGCTCGCGGAGCTCGTGGGGGCGCGGGCGCTCGCGCATCTCGACGACTGCGTCGCCGAGCGAGCGACGTTCGTGAGCGTCACGAGCCCCCCGTCGTTCCACGTCTCGCAGGCGGCGCGGTTCGCCGACGGCCGCCGCCTCGTGGTCGTCGAGAAGCCGGTCGCCACGACGTCGGAGGACCTCGCGATCCTCGCGCGCCTGCCCGGGTGCTACCCGGTGGTGCAGTGGCGCAAGGGGCGGGCGGCGGTGGCGCTCCGGGCGGCGATCGCCCGGGGCGAGCTCGGGCCTTGCCCCTCCGTCTCCATCGACCTGTCGCTCGCCCGCGACGACGCGTATTTCGCTCGGGGTCGGTCGACCCTCGCCGGCTGGGGTTGCGGCGCGCTCTTGTCGATCGGCATCCACGCGATCGACCTCGCCGTGCACGTCCTCGGAGAGCGGCCGGTTCGGGTCACGGGAGCCCTCGGCTCCGGTCGCGGCCTCGAGGTCGAGACGCAGGCGGTGACGAGCCTCGAGCTCGCCTCGGGCGCCCTCGTCTCGGCGAGGATCTCCTTCGACGGCGGCGCGGACGACGCCCGCTTCGTGGTGTCCGGAGGCGGCGTCACCGCCGAGCTCTCCGGCTCGGAGGAGGACCTCACCGCGAGGCCGATCGCCTGGCGAACGGGCTCCGCGCGGCGCCTCGCGGACCTCGTCGCGCTGGAGCGCTCGATCGCGGCGCCGACCGCCCCCCCGCTCGTCGTCCCCTACCTCGGCGATCTCGTGGCCCAAGCCCGCCTCGGGGGAGCCGAGGCCATCGCGGCACCGACCATGGCCGACTGCTTCGACGCCCACCTCGCGATCCTCCGCGTCTACGAGCACGCGCGACAAGAGCGCCGCCACGACGGGGCGCCGTCGTGTAGTCTCTCCGCGTGAAGCTCGACCGCCTCCCCGCCTTCGTCGCGTTGGCCTCGGCCGCCGCCCTCCTCGCCGGCTGCCCGCCGACGCCCTACGACATCGCCCTCAAGAACGCCAAAGACGCCCAGCAGCGCGGCGACGTGGCGATGGCCGCGCTCGAGTACCACAAGGCGTGCCAGCTCAAGCCGAAGGAGACCGAGACCTGCAACCAGGCCAAGGCCACCTTCGCCCAGCTCAAGCAGCAGAAGATGCCGATCGCCCAGCCCGCGTGCGACGCCGGGGACGTCGACGCGTGCGTGGGCGCGCTCACTCCCATCACGGCGGTGCACGCCGACGATCCCGACGCCGATCGGCTCTGGGGCCAGGGCTTCGCGGTGTACATGGCCCGCTGCAAGACCTTCGACAAGGCGACCTCGCTCGACGCGGGCGTGGCGACGCTCAAGTGCCTCCACCACGGCGTCGACGTCGCGAAGCGCCAGAGCCCCGACGTCGCGACGACGCGGGCGCTCGTCGCCAAGCGCTTCTACGACAGCGCCTCCGGCAAGCCCGCGGGGGCCACCTACGCGATGCTGAAGACCGCGGCGTGCCTCCAGCGTTCCATGTATTCTGCAGGCGATGCCGTGGCCTCGGACGCCCTCATCGCCGCCGCGGCGACGCCGATCGTGGTCCGCGTCCAGAGCGTCGGCCAGATGCCGCTCTTGCCGGAGTCGGTGGAGCTCTGCGGGGCGATCGCCCGCGAGCTCGGGCCCCGCGCCCAGTGCGGCATCCAGGGCGACGCGCCCCTCGCGTGGAACGTCCGCGCGAGCCTGGGGACGACGCGGCACACCGTCGCCGACGAGATGAGGGTCGCGCGCTACGTCGCCGGGACCGAGACCATCACCAACCCCGAGCGGGCCCCCGCGCAGCGCGACATGGAACGCGCCCAGCAGGCCTTCAACGACATCGAGCGCGACAAGCTCGCACGCGAGGCCAAGTGCAACTCGAACCGGCAAGACAAGGCCGCGTGCGACAACTACAACGCGGTCGTGCCCGTCTACAACCGGCGCCTCGAGGAGCTGAACCACGCGAAGGACAAGCTCTCGCGGACGCCGCCGACGCTCCAGCGCGACATCGTCAAGGAGGTCCCGTACACGGTGAAGCACCACGTGTGGCAGACGCCGTGGTCCTTCGAGGGTGAGCCGGCGGGGCGCGACCAGGGCGTCTTCGAGCAGCGCGACTCCGAGTCGCCGGGCGTCGCGCCCGCGAACGTGCCGCCCGATCCCCTCGTCGTCCCGACCCGCGAGCAGATCGACGCCGAGCTGCGGCGCCGCCTCGTGGCCGCCGGCAAGGCGCGCTTCGAGCCGGAGTTCGCGGCGCGCGTCGCGACGTGCGCTGGCCTGCCGTGGGTGTTCGACGATCCGAAGACCGACTGCCGCGTGATCGCCGAGTTCTTGCGCGGCAGCCAGCCGCCGAGCCCCACGCTGTGGCTGCCCGGCATCCCCTGCGACAAGTGAACGCGGCGCGCGGCCGCTCGCCACGTATCGTCACGTAGGCTCACGATCCCCGCCCGTCGACGCGGGGATCGCAAGGAACGGACCGCGAAAATCGGTCGCGGCGCGCCGCAGCGCCGACCGATTTCCCCTTGTCACCCCGCCGGGCGTGCGCACCGTTTTACGCGGGAGGTCGCACTACCGCTGCATCAGCGGAGGCTCTCGTGCGTGTGCAGGCGCGTTCGCCTGCGCCGCGCCGAGCCCCGTGCCGACGCGCCCAGGAGAAGTCGTTTCATGTTCCCCATCCATGGCGCCTGGCCGGTGGCGCTCGCCGCCGTCGCCGTCGTGGTCCTCGTGTTCCTCTCGGGCTTCACCTACATCCCGAACGACCGCGTCGGCATCGTCGAGAAGCGGTTCAGCCCCAGGGGCTCGCTCAAGAGCGGGCTCATCGCGCTGGGCGGCGAGGCCGGCTTCCAGCCGGACGTCCTGCGCGGCGGCATCCACTATCTCTTTCCGTTCCAGCACCGCGTGCACAAGGTGCCGCTGGTCACGATCCCCCAAGGCCGCATCGGGTACGTGTTCGCCCGCGACGGCAAGCCGCTCGGCGCGACGCAGACGCTCGCCTCGAACGCCACGACCCACGAGTTCCAAGACGCCGCGAAGTTCCTCCTCTCGGGAGGGCAGCGCGGGCCGCAGCGCCTCGTGCTCCGTGAGGGCACGTACGCCTTCAACCTCGCGCTCTTCTGCGTGGTGACGGAGTCGAAGGTCCACCACCTCTCGCTCGCCAAGGACGAGGACGCGATGATCCGCCAGATGGCGCAGCTCGTGGGCGAGCGCGGCGGCTTCACCCCGATCGTCATCAAGGGCTCCGACGACATGGTCGGCGTCGTCACCGTGCACGACGGCCCGTCGCTCGGCCAGGGCAACATCATCGCCCCCGTCGTCGGCGACGACCCGAGCTCGCCCGCGTACCACAACAACTTCCAGGACGCCGAGGCGTTCCTCCGCGCCGGAGGGCGCCGGGGCCGCCAGCTCCAGGTGCTCGTCGAGGGCACGTACTACGTGAACCGCCTCTTCGCGACCATCGAGCTCATCCCGAAGACGGTGGTCGACGTCGGCCACGTCGGCGTCGTGGTCTCGTACACCGGCGCCGAGGGCAGCGATCTGTCGGGCACCGACTACAAACACGGCGAGCTCGTGCGCCGCGGCGAGCGCGGCGTCTGGAGCGAGCCGCTCCTCCCCGGCAAATACGCCTTCAACACCTACGCCGGCAAGGTGATCCTCGTGCCCACCACCAACTTCATCCTCAAGTGGACGAAGGGTGAGGTCGGCCAGCACCGCTTCGACGAGAACCTCGCCGAGGTGTCGCTCATCACCAAGGACGCGTTCGAGCCGTCGCTGCCGCTCTCGGTGGTGGTGCACATCGACTACCGCAAGGCGCCGCTCGTCGTGCAGCGCTTCGGCGACGTCAAGCGCCTCGTCGAGCAGACGCTCGACCCCATGGTCGCGGCGTACTTCAAGAACGTCGGGCAGACCCGGACGCTGATCCAGCTCATCCAGGATCGCAGCCTCATCCAGGCGCTCTCGAGCGAGGAGATGAAGGCCCGCTTCGCCCACTACAACCTCGAGCTCGAGGAGGTCCTCATCGGCACCCCGACCTCGTCGGACGGCGACGTCGCGATCGAGCAGATCCTCCAGCAGCTCCGCGCTCGCCAGATCGCGGAGGAGAAGATCGAGACCTTCGCCCGCCAGGAGAAGGCCGCGGTCGCGGAGCGCCAGCTCTGCGAGTCGGTCGCGCGCGCCGGCCACCAGGCCAAGCTCACCGCGAGCGAGCTCGAGATCCAGGTCCAGGCCAACGAGGGCAAGGCCGCCTACCAGCGCTCGGTGCAGGAGGCGGAGCGCATCCGCACGCTCGCCGAGGCCGAGGCCGAGCGCGCCGCTCGCATCGGCATCGCCGAGGCGATCGCGACCGAGGAGCAGGTCCGCGCCTACGGCGGCCCCAAGTTCCAGGTCACCCAGCAGGTGATGGCGAAGTTCGCCGAGGCCATCGGCGAGGCGAAGGTCGACGTCGTCCCCCGCATCGTCATGGGCGGCGGCAGCGGCCAGGGTCAAGGCAGCGTGCTCGAGA
>JAEUKG010001052.1 GCA_016794325.1 Myxococcales bacterium
GTCATGTCGTGCACGCCGCGCGCGCCCGGAGACTCCTGTGATTTCATCCGGGTAGAATCAGGCGTCGGCCTTGGCCGCGCCGCCCTCGTGGAGCAGCTCGTCCAGGTGGCGGCGCACGTCGACCGGCCACGCCTTCACCAGCTTGACGAACGCCGGGTGGTCGCCCGCGAAGAGCGCGCGCGAGGCCTCCTCGAAGTTCGGCAGATCGCCGGCCATGACCCACATGAACTTGCTCGCCGCGGCCCGCGCCTCGCGCGCTCGCTCGCGGTCGGGCTCGCGCTTGCGCGCCTCCTCGACGAGGCGCCGCAGCGCGGCCGACGCGCCCTGCGGCTGCCGCTCGAGCCACTCCCAGTGCCGTGGCAGCAGCGAGACCTCGCGCGAGACGACGCCGAGCTTCGGCCGCCCCGGGCCGACCCGCTCGGGCTCGGGCGGGGGCAGCGCGCGCGCGACCACCTCGTCGGCGGTGCCGCGGAAGTCGAAGTCGACCTGGCGGCCGGTGCGATCCTCGAAGATGAGGACGGTGAGATCCGGGGCCGCGTCGAGCTTCTTCTTGGTCGCGCGGAGGATCTCCTCGAGCGAGCCGCGCGCGAGCCGCCGGCTCCCCGCGAAGACCGTGTAGGTCGAGGGCGCGTCATTCATGCCGGGTAATATAACCCGGGTGATAATCCGCGCAAGGTCCGCCGGCGAATCAGTCGAACCAGTAGTGGAAGGTCGTGAGCGGCGCGTCGGAGGTGAGGTCGACGATGGTGCGGTCCGAGGCCGCGCCCTCGGGGATCTCGAACGCGATCTCCCTCCACACCGCGGTGTCGAGCTCCTGCACGCCCGCGGGCTTGCCGGCGGCGGCGGCGGTGACGCGCGCGCGCCCGCCCTCGGCCGACACCCGCGCGATCATCTTGTGCGGGCGCCCGGGCGCGAGCTTCACGACGAAGCGATCCTGCATCCGCCGGGTGCGGCCGCCGTCGACGACGACGGCCCCCGAGGGCGACTCACCCTCGTACGCGGTCTGCTCGTTCTCGTGGGCGCCGAGGAGGAGGTAGCCGTGCGCGGCCTCGCTCTCGAGATCGGCGACGTCGAGGCTGTCGGCGACGGTGAGCGGCGTCCACGGCGCCTCGCCGGAGCCGAGGTGGTCGTAGCGCGCGACGAAGACGCGCATCGCCTGGCCGCCGAGGATGGAGCTGTCGGTGACGACGGCCTCGTGGAGCATCGCGCCGAGGACGGGCTCGCAGGCCATCCACTCGGGGTAGACGATGAAGTGGGTCGGCAGGAGCGCGCGATCGGTCCGGGCGAGCCGCTCGTAGTGCTCGAGCCGCGAGCCGGCCCCGGCGACCCAGTATTTCCCCTCGCTCTGGGTGGTGAGGCCGACGACGTCGAAGGTCCTCCGGTCGCTGAAGTACGCGATGGCCCCGGTGTCGTTCACGCCGATCTTCGCGCCCTCGGGCAGGTTCCCCTTCGCCCACTTGCCGAGGGTGACCTGCTGCCGGTCGATGCCGCTCGCGGAGTTGGCGACGTCGTCCACGATCCAGTCGTGGTGGCTCGCGAAGAGGCCCACGAAGCCGCCGGTGACGAGCAGGCTCGCCGAGCGCCAGCGCGGCCTCCACGACGCGATCGCCTCGCCCACGAGCTCGCCCAGGCACGCGAGGCCGATGAGCCACCCGGTGGCGAACGGCCACAGGTAGCGGAGGCGGTTCCACAGGAAGGTCACGTACGTGCAGGGGATGAGCATCGCGATCGCGATGAGGAGCACGAGCCCCGCGCGCACGAGGCGCTTGCGCCGCCAACCGCAGGCCGCGATCGCCACGAGCGCGCCGGCCGCGATCGGGGCGCCGCCCTTGGGGAGGAACTCCGCCGACCACACCTCGCCGTTCAGGAGCTTGCCCGCGAGGAGCTGCACGTTGGCCCACGTGGCCGCGATGGGCTCCTGGTACGGGCTCCCCGAGAGGAGCTTCACCCGGGCGGTGGTGCTCTGGAAGTCGCCGGTGACGAGCTTGAGGAGGAGCGGCGTGAACGCGACGGCCGCGGCCGCGAGCCCGG
>JAEUKG010000154.1 GCA_016794325.1 Myxococcales bacterium
TCCTCTACCAGCACGGGCTCGGCGGCGACAAAGACGGGACCTGGGGCACCGCCGAGCGCCTCGCGGAGCTCGGCGTCGCGGTGATCGGCATCGACTCGCCCGAGCACGGCTCACGATCCCCGGTGGGCGCGCGCGACCAGCTCGCGAGCGTCACCGCGTTCCTCGGCGTCGACGTCGAGAAGAAGACGTTCGACATCGCCCGGGCGCGCGACAACTTCCGGCAGATGGCGTCGGACCAGCTCGCGCTGGTGCGCTTCGTCTCCACCCTCGGCGGGCTCGACGTCCTGCCGGCGGGCGCACCCGACGGCGAGCCGGACCTCGACGTGACGCGTGTATTCTACATTGGCCACTCCTTCGGCTCGGTCCAAGGGCCCACCATCTTCGCCCTCGCCCCCGAGATCCGCGCCGCGGTGTGGAACGTGGGCGGCGCCGGCCTCACCGTGCTCCTCCGCGAGTCGCCGCTCTTCTCGTTCGCCCTCCGCGGCCTCGAGCCGCCGGGGACCGCTCCGGGGGCGCTCGCGCGCTTCTTCGTCGTCGCTCAGGCCCTCGTCGACCCGGGCGATCCCGCCGCGTACGCGCGCTACGCGACGCTCGAGCCGCTGCCCGGCCTCGCGCCCGGCCCGAGGGACGTGCTCGTGCAAGAGGCGATCGACGACAACATCGTGCCCAACGCGTCGACCGAGGTCCTCGCGCGCGCCCTCGGGCTCGCTCAAGCGCGGCCCGCGCGCCCCGTCCCCGGCCTTCGCGACCTCAGCTATCCCGTGAGGGGCAACCTGCCGGGGGGCGGCACGGGTGTGCTCGCCCAGTTCTCGAAGATGAACGGGGGAGCGACGGCCACCCACGGTGAGCTCATCTTCTCCCCCGAGGCGCGCCGCCAATACGTGGAGTTCTTCCGCGGTGCGATCGCCGACGGTCGAGCGACCGCGGTCGCCCCGTGAGCCGAGCGCGTCAGGAAGCGCGGCGCTTCGCGGTCGCGTAGGCGAGGAGCGAGAGCCCGAGGATGGCCCAGCCGAGGATCGCGACGACCCCGGTGCCCACGATGGTCCCGGCCGAGCCCGAGTAGCTGTACGAGTGGATCTCGCTCATCATGACGACGGCGTAGAAGGGGCTCGGCGCCGCGAGCGCGACCGCCTCGTGTTTGCTCCCGCCGGCCACCGCCGCGATCGCGGCGACGACCCAGGGGACCGTGCCGACGAGGAGGAGCGCGGCGCCCGTCACCGCGCGGGTGACGAGCGGCCGCAGCCCGCGCGCGCGGAGCGCGGCGACGAAGCCGACCAGGAAGGTGAAGAACGCGCTCGTGTACGCGACGAACGTGAAGAGCTGCTCCACCGGCCGCTCGAGGTTGCCCCGGACCTCCGTGGCCGCGCCGAGCGCCACGAGGCCCACCGTGGTCACGAGGCTCACGCCGAGCCCCCAGACGGTGATTAGGACGGCGCCCGACGTGACGCCGGGGCCGAGCGCGCGGGCGACGCGCGAGGCGCCCGCCTCGGCCCACGTCTGCAGCACCTTGCGCGACGGGTTGAGGGGGTCGCCCGCGAGGAGGAACGCGCCGAACGCGAAGAGGAGCGAGAGGAACCCGATGCCGCCGAGGCCGATCTCCACCCGGTTGCGACCGGTGTCGCCGAGGGAGGCGACCGCGAGGACGAGGGCCGCGCAGGCGACGGTCGACACGAGGAACCACCGCTTGTAGCCCGTCGACCGGTCGTCGGCGTCGGCGGCGAGGTTCGCGACCGTGACCTCGTAGGTGAGCCAGCCCGGCACGCCGAAGAGGACGGCGGGCGCGGCGAGGAGGAGGACGACGTACCGGGCGCCGAAGGGCGCGCGGCTGTACGCGAGCGGCATCCAAATCGGGTGCGCCTCGGGCACGTCGCGCCAGAGGTGGTGGGCAGCGCTCGAGCCTGCGAAGCCGAAGAACGCCCACAAGGCGGGCCCGGCGATCACGCTCACGGCGACGGTCGACAGGAGCGCCGCCCGCATGTTGGGCATCAGGGAGCTGAGCGCGAGGCCGAACCCCACCGAGAGCGCGCCGATGACGAAGAGGAGGCCATAGGCGAGCACCACCTCGGTCGTCGTCACGCCGCCGAAGACGAACGCCATCGCGCCGACGGGCGCCAGGGCGAGGATGTACTGGACGAGCTGCGTGTACGACGACGCGAACTTCTGGCGGGCGATCCGCGCCGGCGTGAGGCCGGTGAGCTGGAGCGCCTCGAAGGTGCGGCCCTCGCGCTCGACCGCGATCGCGTTGGCGGCGATGGCCGACCCGGCGAGCACGACGACGATGTACGCGATCGAGAAGAACGCCTGGAAGACCATCGAGCCGATGGTCGACGGGCTGACGTGGTCGCCGACGGCGACGGCGCCGAACGCCGACAGGCCGAGGGTGACGACGAGGGTGAGCGCGAAGAGGACCCACGGCGTGCGCTGGAGCCGCGCCGACTGCCGCGCCTCACGCAGCCAGATGGGGTGGGCGCGGAGCGCGCGCTCGATGAAGGCCTCGACGAGCACGGGAGGTTTTCGGGACACGGCCTGGGCCTCGCTCATTGCAGGTCTCCTCGAGTGACTTCCAGAAAGATGCGCTCGAGCTCGTTGCGCTCGGGCTCGACGTTGAAGATGCCGCACTCGGCGAGCACCAGGGCGCGCACGATGCGCGCGAGCTCGGCGTCGCCGCCGGCGTGGGAGAGGACGATCGTGCCCTGGGGGCCGGGCTCGAGGCCGAGCACGCCCTTCTCGTCGGCCAGCGCGCCGCGCACGCGGTCGAGCGGCTCGAGCGTCTTGATGCGCACGCGCCGGCACTCGAGGGAGGGGCTCTCGCCGGCCATCTTGCGGGCGATCTCCTCGATGGGCCCCGCCGCGACCAGCCGGCCCTTCTCGAGGATCGCGACCGAGGTGCAGACGTCCGCGAGCTCGCTCAGGATGTGGCTCGAGAGGAAGATCGTCTTGCCCATTCGCTTGAGCTCGAGGAGGAGATCGCGCATCTCGATGCGCGCGCGCGGGTCGAGGTCGCTCGCCGGCTCGTCGAGGATGAGGAGCTTGGGGTCGTGGAGGAGCACCCGCGCGAGCTGGAGCCGCTGCTTCATGCCCTTCGACATCGTCGGCACGAGCTTGTCCTCGAGCTTCGCGAGATCGGTGAGCTCGAGGACGCCGTCGACGACGGAGTAGTCGGTGCCGTCGCGCGTGACGTCGGCGGAGTCGGCGAAGAACTCGAGGTACTCGCGCACGCTGAGGCGCTCGTACACCCCGGCGTGGTCGGGCATGTAGCCGATGGATCGACGCACCGCCTCGGGGGCGAGGGCGACGTCCCGGCCGTCGATGAACACCGTGCCCTGGCTCGGCTCGAGGAGCGTCGACATCACGCGGATGGTCGTCGTCTTGCCGGCGCCGTTCGGCCCGATGAACCCGAAGATGGCCCCCGGCTCCACCTCGAAGCTCACGTCGTGGAGCACGCTGAATGGGCCGTAGGAGTGCGAGAGGTTCTGCACGCGGACGATGGGCTCGCTCACTTGCCGACCTCCGAGATGCCGTGCACGTGCACGAGCGTCGTCGACTTGGTCACCGGCAAGCCGGAGTCCTCCTTCGGACCGCCGGTGAGCTTCGCGAGCACGAAGGTGGAGCCCCAATCGACGGGGCCGCTCGACGTCCCTTCGAGCGGCGCCCAGTCCTCGCCGAGGTGGGGCGCGCCGCTGAACGCGGTCCGGAGGTCGTACCACTGGACCGAGCGGTACGGGCGCATCCCGCTCTGGGCGTAGGCGCCGTTCTCGAACGACAGGTCGCGCCCGAGCCCGGCGTGGCCGACCGTGGTGACCTGACCGCCCGCGGGCACGCTCGCGAAGAAGTGGGTCTCTCCCGGGGCGAAGACGACGACGTCGACCATCTCCCTCGAGGTCCCGTTCACCAGCTTCACCCCCGCGCCGTCGCGCTCGAGCCGGATGCCGCGCCCGAGGTCGACGACGCCGTCCTCGCGCACCATGACCGGCTGCCAGGGCATCGTCTTCACGTGCTCGAGGACCGCGCCGCCCTCGTGGATCTCCAGCGTGCCGACCGCGAGGTCGTCGCGCGCCGCGTCGAGCACCGACGCCTCGGCGAGCGGCTTGACGGTCAGGTCCTTCGCGCTGCCGGTGTAGAAGGTGCGGAAGTGACGGACGGTGCCGGCGGTGTTGCCGCTGTCGACCTCCACGAAGGCGAAGTGCATGGCGCGCCCGTGGACGCCTTTGGTCGCGAGCCCCACGCCGACCACGGTGGCGAACGCGCCGATGCTGAGCGCCGGGGTCGTGAGGAGCGGCAAGAACGGGCGCCGCCTTCGCCGCGCGAACGCGTAGGCGAGGGGGCCGACGAGCGCCGCGTAGCCGACGAGGGCGAGGGCCGCGAACCCGAGCGCAGGGCGGAAGCCCTCGTTCGGATCGAGCAACCGCCGGACGGCGTCGTATTGGCTCATCATCGCGCTGCCGCCGCCGAGCGGCATCGGCGTCTGCCGCACGCCCCAGCGGGACGCGACGATCGAGACGATGCGCCCGTCGAGCCAGGTGTCGTGCGCGGGGGTCTCCGACGAGAGGACGTGGACCTCTCCAGCGCCGACGCGCACCGACACCGCCCGCGGGGCGTCTCCGACGACGTAGGGGGCGACGGCCTCCGCCGGCGCGCGCACCACGACGAGGCTCCCGCCGGCGCGGATCCAGGTGAAGAGGGCGTCGCGCTCCGCCGGCTCGAGGGCGCCGAGGGACTTCGCGGAGATGCCCGCCACCGTCACGTGGTGGTAGCTCGAGGCCCGCGTCGGCAAGACCGGGCGGCCCGTCGCCGGGTCGACCTGGGCGTGCGACGTCATCAAACGCTCGCCGCCGTCGTAGGCGCGGCTGCTCGTCCCCGTGTGGATCGGCGTGCTCTTCAGCTGCGAGAGCGAGAGGCTCTCGTCGAGCGCGGTGAAGAGCGGAGCATGTGTGCCGTTCAGGATAGGAGACTCGCGCTGCACCACCTGGCCGTACGCGTTCTTCACGAGCACCCGGAGATCGCCACCGTTCCGATGCCGGAGCTGCAGCGGCAAGATCACCCGCTTGGTGGCGCCGGCAGGCACGTGGACGGGCGTGCGCGCGAGGACGTGGCTGTCGGGGCTCGACGACGAGTACCGCTCCACCTCCAACGTGACCTCGCCGTCGAACGCAGTGCGCACCGCGCGGACCTCCGTCACGATCTCGGTCCAGCCGTCGTACCCGGCGGCCTCCGAGCCCAGGACGGCGTGCGTGGTGGCGCGCGCCTGTTCGGCGCGTGCTTCGCGCGGTGCGTGGGCGACGACCAGCGCGCCCACCGTGACTGCGATCAATGCTCGTCTCAAAACGCTGCCTCCCACATCGAGATGGTGACCCAACTCATGAGACGATGGGCTTAGTCCCGAGTTGCATCGCGCGCATTTTCAGTAGGATGTGCGCCCACATGTCGCTGCGCGCGGAGCAACCGACGCGCGTGCCCGCGCGTTGTCGTGCAGGGAGTCGCGGCGCGCCGGCGGTGGATCATTCGACCACCACCCTGGGCAGTCGGTGATGTCCCACTGGCATTTTCCACCCCCGTTGTAGTTGGATGTCCCACCAATCGAAGGAGGAGTGATTTCCGAGACTCACGGCATCGGTATACTGAATCGTCGACACGCGCCTTTCGTGGCTTGACGTTCGCATCCATGCTCGCGGCTCAGCCGCAACCGGAGGTCACGTTGCTCCCTTTCACGAAGCGCCCTGGCAAAGACGAATCGTCCCCCGAAGTGGTCACCAAAGAGTCGGTGCCCTCGCCGCCGAAGTCGTCTGCCAGCCGCTTTCCGCCCCCCGTCGCGCCGACCACGGCGAGCGCGGGCGCGGATCGACCGCGAGTGATGATGCCGTCGATCTCCGACGAGGAGATGACGTGCCTCATGCCGTCGAAGTCGCTCACGGGGATGGTCCCGGCGGCGGGCAAGCCGAAGACGGTCCCGCCGGCCGCAGGGATGAAGAGCCCGGCGCCTGCCGCGGGCCGCAAGCGCGTCGCCAAGAAGCCCCAGCCCGTCGAGGAAGACGACGACAGCCGCACGGTCGTCCGCCCCGGCCTCTCCGGCGCCATCTCCCTGCCCAAGTCCTCGCCGTCGCTCGGGAGCACCGAGGGCGCGTCGCCCGCGGCGGTGATCAAGGCTCACCTCGAGGCCGCGCGCGCCGCGGCGTCGGGCGCGCACCCCGCGGTCACGGCGAGCGGCGCGCACGCCGCGGTCACGGGCAGCGGCGCCCACTCGGCGCTCGCGAGCGGCGCCGTCCCCGCTATCTCGGACGAGATTGCTTCGTTCCCCGGCGTGGAGGTCGGCGGCTCGCGGCCCGGCGTCGACATGGACGACCGGCCCGAGCGCACCGTCGCCCTGCCGCCCAACATGACTCCGGGCGGCGGCGTGGCGGCGATGCCGACGACGCCGCTGTCGGGCCCGGTGATGGTGCACCCGCCGCAGGGCATGTACTCCCAGCCGCCGCCGGCGGGCATGCAGCCGATGCAGCCGTTCGTTCGTCAGGCGGCGGTCCCCGCGCCGATGTCGAGCGCGCACATGATGGGGCAGCCCGCGCACTTCGCCCCTCACCCGATGTCCGAGCCGCGGATGGACCCGCCGGCCACCGTCGTCACCTCGGCCACCCGCAAGTCGAGCGGCCGCGCGACGATGTCTTGGGCCGTCGCGCTGGTCGGCGTCGGCCTCTGCGTCGGCATCGCCGCCGCCCTCGTCGCGAGCGGTCGCGCCGACGGCGTGGTCGACACCACGGCCTCGTTCGTCGATCCGGCGCGCGCCAACAAGGCGGTCGCGGCCGCGCAGCCGAAGGAGGTCGCGAAGGACCCTGCGGCAAAGGATCCGGCGGTCAAGGACCCGGCGGCTACCGCGGCGCCGGTCGCGCAGCCCGCCGCGCCGATCGTCAACACCGGCACCGATCCCGTCACCGTCCCCGCGACGGCCGTCGATCCGTCGGCCACCGCCGCGCCGCCCGCGACGATCGCGGCCGCGCCGGTCGCCACGGCGCCTGCGGACACGGCGCCCGTCGCCGCTCCGACCGCCGCGCCGCCGCCGCCGGCGACTGCGGCGCCCCCGGCCGCGGTCGCGGTCGCGACTCCCCCGGCCCGCGGGAAGGGCAACCCGCAGCCGGCGGCGCCCACCCCCGTCGCCGAGAAGCCCACGCCGGCCGAGAAGCCGCCGACCCCCGCGAAGCCTCCGGTCGCGGCGAAGCCCCCGACTCCGACTCCGGCGCCCGCGGCGGCTCCGAAGAAGGGCGGCGGCGACGACGACGAGATGAAGAAGGCGGCCGAGGCCCTCGCCAAGGCGCAGCTCGAGAACTCGCTCTAAGGCGAGCGAACACCGCGACCGGTCGTGTCGCGGTCGTTCGAGGGCGGTGTTGGGTTGGAAGGCGCGCGCGCACCCGTCTCGGGGCGCGCGCGCTTCATTTGGCGCACGCTGCGCGCACTCCCTCGCCGAAGATGGAGACCTTCTCGCACTTCGTGAACCCGAGCGCGGCGCAGTCCGTCGTGTAGGTGACGCCGCCGGTGCAGCTCGTGAGCTTGGTGCCGTTGCAGGCGTCGTCGGCGCAGGGCGACGCCTTCGAGCAACCGCGGGTGACGTCCCCCTTGGGGTCGGTGGTCGAGGGGTTGCACGTGCTCCCGAGCCGGGCGCAGTCGACGCTGTCGCGCTTGCCGGTGAAGCACGCCTTCGCGACCTCACCGTCGCAGACGACGTCCGCGCTCGGCGAGCACGAGTCGGCGGGGTCGGTCTGGCAGGCGGGGACGACCCCGGTCGAGACGCAAGCGCCGCCGCCGAGCTGGGTGCAGTCGACGCCGAGATCGCGATCGCCTGCGCTGTTGCAGGTGTGGAGCTTCGTGCCCTCGCACCCCGCGTCGCAGCTGACGCCCGTGGTCGCCGAGGGGACGCAGAAGGCGGTGCCCGGCGTCGTGCGCTGACACGTGCGCGCCTGCCCCGCGCAGCTCTCCGCGAACTGGGGCTTGCCGCCGTTCGGCGGGCACACGAAGCGCGTCGCCACGTTGTCCTTGAAGTCGAGGCACGCGGTGTAGGGCTGGGTCGAGGGGTTCGCGCACTCCTGGTCGCCTGCGGGCACCACGCAACGTCGGACGGCGTCGCACGACTCGGCGCGCGCCGCGCCGACCAGGCACTGCCAATACGTCTTCGAGGCGCCCTTCGCCTGCGCCTCGGGGCGCGCCTTGCAGTCGATCACCTGAAGCGACTGGAACATGCAGTCGGCGAACGCGTTGCCGCCGAGCGGGCCCATGCAGCTCCCCAGCCAGGCGCACGCCCGCGCGGCCTCGGACTTCGGATCGGCGATGGCGCAGAGGTCGACGGGACCGCCGCCAGCCTCCGCCGAGGTCTCGGGGGTGGCGCCCGCGTCGGTCGCGCAGGCGCTGGCGTCGAAGGAGCACGACGTCTCGAACGCGGTGGAGTGGAGCAGATCGCCGTCGCAGGCGACGACGAAGCCGGCGGCCGCGAAGAGGGCGCCGGCGGCGGTGACGATGAGCCACGTGCGGCGGCGCATCAGAACGACCCTCCGACGCTGGCGCCGGTCGGCCCCACCTGCAGGCTCGCGCGCGAGCCGCCTTTGCCCACGTACGACACCCACGCGACCGTGGCGACGACGCCGAGGACGGCCCCGCCCGCCCACGCGCCGATGGCGACGCCGTCCCACGTGCGGACGGGGCCCTTCTTGGCGTCGCATTCGGCCGGCAAGAGCGAGCGACACTGGTCCTTCACGTCGTTCGCGATGCTGCCGGCGTAGAGGAACGAGCCGACGCCGGCGCCGAGGAGGACGACCGCGCCGGCGGTGGTGCCGATCGCGAACGCGCTCGATCGGCGAGGCTCGTCGCGCGGCGGGAGGTCGAGCGGGGCGGGCGAGCTCGACGTGGGTGCCGAGCTCGGGGCCGGCGCCGGTGTCGGCGCCGGTGTCGGCGCGGGGGCGGGCGCGTGGCTCGGCGCGGGCACGGGCGCCGGGGTCGCGGCGCGCTCGCGCTCGAGCTTCACCTCGATCGTCTGCGCGCTCCCCTCCGCGGCCTCGAGGGTGGCGGTCTGCTTGACGAAGCCGCTCGCGGTGGCCTCGAGCTTGTGCGTCCCGATGTCGACCCGCATCTCGACGCCGAGGAGGCCCTTCGCCACCGGCTTGCCGTCGAGGACGACCTCGAGGTCTTTGGCGGTCTGCGCGAGCGCGGGCGGGACCTGGAGGGTCAGCCGCGGCACCTTGGCTTGGAGGCGCGCGAGCGGCGCCTTCACGGCCGCGATCACGTCCTGCTTGCCCTCCTGCGCGCCCTGCCGCTCGGCGAGCTCGTAGTGCGAGAGGGCGGACACGAGGTGCCCGAGCTTCTCCTCGCAGATGCCGAGGTGGAGGCGCGTCGCCGCCGTCGTCTTCACCGTCGCGACGCGCTCGAGCTTGTCGAGGGCGGCGGCCCAATCACCCTTGCGCTCGTCTTCCATCGCCTGCGTATACAGGCGTCGAGCGGCCTCGAGCTGCGTCGGCGTCACGTTGTCGGCGGCGCGCGCCGAAGGCTCGATCAGCGCGGCGCCAAGGAGGCACGCCGCGAGCGCCCATCGTCCCCGCCGGCCATGGCGGCGCGGCATTTCCCCGTCGATCCGCCGCTCGGGTGAGCTGGCGAGCACGCTTTGTCGCATCAGGCCCCTTATTTCGCCGCGCGAGCGGCCGACGTCAAGGTCGGTCTCTCGTCGCGAGCTCCGGCCACGGCGAGAACGCGGCGTCGATCACGGCGCGCGCCCGCGCGATCTCCGGCGCCGCCGGGGGCGGAGCGGGCTTCTTCCCCGCGTCGACCACGGGAGGAGGAGGAGGGGGAGGAGGACCGCCGCCACCGCCACCACCGCCGCCCGCGCCTCCGGTGATGAGCCCGAGCAGATCGCTGCAGTCGGGGCCGCACGTCTGCGTCACGCACTGGAACACCTGCAGCACCTTCAACGCGCCGCCGGGATCGCCCTTCGCGCAGCCGAAGGCGCACGCGGCGTCGAGGCCGCCGCCCTGGAGGCAGGTCCCGAGCACGCACTGCAAGGTGTCGCGGCACCCCGCGTCCTGCACGCACTCGAGGATCTTGGTGCCGCAGTCTTGCAGCAGGCACACCGGGCAGTCGAGCGGCCCCGCCTCGGCGCGCGCGTCGCGCGGCGCCGCGCGGTCGGTGGAGGCGTCGCGCGCGCTCGAGTCCTCCGCCGCGTCGCTCGTCGCGGCGTCGCTGGCGTCGCCCGTCGCCGGCTGCACGAGGGGATCGGTGTCGAGCGGGCCTCGGCTGCCGCAGCCGGCGACCGCGCGCAGGCCTCCGAGCACGACGACCAGGGTGATGGCGTGGCGGTGGAAGCGCTGCATGGGGGTGATGCATCTTGAATTTCGACGGGCCCGCTGTAAAGCGTTTCGCACGCCATGAGAGCCAGCTCCCTCCGAGTCGTCCGAACCCCCGATGAGCTCCGCGCCGCCTGCGACGGCGCACGCGCCCGGGGCGAGCGTGTCGGCTTCGTCCCCACCATGGGGGCGTTGCACGAGGGGCACTTGGCGCTCGTCCACGAAGCCAGCCGTCGGAGCGGCTTCGTGGTGGCGTCGATCTTCGTGAACCCCACGCAGTTCGGGCCCACGGAGGACTTCGCGCGATATCCGCGCGACCTCGGCGCCGACTGCAAGAAGCTCGAGGGCTCGGTGGACGTGGTCTTCGCCCCCGAGCAGGGCGCCATGTACCCCGGCGGGGACGAGACCCGTGTACGTGTGACGGAGACGGCAGCCCACTTGTGTGGTCGCTTCCGACCCGTCCATTTCGAAGGGGTCTGCACGGTGGTGGCGAAGCTCTTCGGCCTCGTCGGGTCGTGCACGGCGGTGTTCGGCCGCAAGGACTACCAGCAGCTCGCGGTCATTCGGCGCCTGGTCCGCGATCTCTTCCTGCCCGTCGAGGTGATCGGTCACCCCATCGTGCGCGAGCCCGACGGCCTCGCGCTGAGCTCGCGCCACGCGTACCTGTCGGCGGAGGAGCGAGCCCGGGCGCTCTGCCTCGCGCGCGGCCTCAGCGCCGCGGTCGCCGCCTTCGAAGCGGGCGAGCTCGACGCGGCGGCGGTGCGCGCGCGCGCGCGCGCGGAGGTCGAGCGCGGGGCCGATCGCGTCGACTACGTCGAGGTCGCGGACGCCGACCGCGTCGTCCCCCTCGAGGACGGCGCGAAGATCGAGGGGCGGGCGCTCGTGGCGATCGCGTGCCACGTCGGCAAGACGCGGCTCATCGACAACGTGGTCCTCGGCGAGGACCCGGCCCCGCTCGGCCTCATCGCCTGAGGTGCCGGGGTGGAGTGACGCCCGCGTCGCGAGGTGCTATTCCCGCGACCCATGGCAGCTGCTTCCACTCCGGGCCGCGGGCGGTTCGTCGTCCTCGAGGGCATCGACGGCGCAGGGACCACCACGCAGGTCGCGCGCCTCGCCGAGAGGCTCCGCGCGACCACTCGGCACGTGCGCATGACGCGCGAGCCGAGCGACGGCCCGGTGGGCACGCTGATCCGCCAGGTCCTCACCGGCCGCATCGTCTCCCCCGGCGGCTGCGCGCCCGGCTGGGCGACGATGGCCCTCCTGTTCGCCGCCGACCGCATGGATCACGTCGAGGCCGAGATCGAGCCGCTCCTCCAATCGGGGGGGGTCGTGGTGAGCGATCGCTACGACGCCTCGAGCCTGGCCTACCAGAGCGTGAGCAGCGGGCGCGACGGCAGCGGCGCGGTCGAGTGGATCCGCTCGATCAACCGCCACGCGCTTCGCCCCGACCTCACCATCGTGCTCGACCTGCCGGCCGACGTCGCGGCGGTGCGGCGCGAAGGCCGGGGCGAGGCGGCGCAGCTCTACGAGCAGAACGAGGTTCAGCGCGCGCTCGCGGCGTTCTACCGAGACTTGGCGAAGCACATGCCGAACGACCGGGTGGAGATCGTCGACGGCATGGGCACGATGGACGAGGTCCACGAGCGCGTGTTCGCCGCGTACGCGCGCGCCTTCCCCTGAGCGCGGGCGGGCGGCCTCGCCGCCAGAAATTTGCGTCGAACCCCGCCGGTTCGCTACGTACGAGGCATGCGCCGCATCGCGTCCTTGGCCGTCCTCGCCCTCGGTCTCCTCACCGCCGCGTGCGGCGGGTCGAACAAGGAGGCGAAGGCCCCCTCCGGGAGCGCGAAGGCGAGCACCTCGTCGGCCTCGAGCGGCGACGCCGCGCAGGGCGCGACGCCCAACGACACCGCGAAATCGTCCCTCAAGCGGTCGACGGTCCGGGCGACCATCCAGCAGGGCCTCGGCATGTTCCTGCAGAAGGTGAGCGTGGAGGATCGGCCGGTGTTCCTCGGCGGCAAGTTCCACGGCTACCGCATCGCCGCGCTCAAGGGCGATCTCGCGTCGACCGAGCTCAAGGCGGGCGACGTCGTCACCCGGGTGAACGGGCTGCCGATCGAGCGGCCCGAGCAAGCCCTCGAGGCCTTCCGCTCGCTCGAGATCTCGAGCGAGCTCCGGATCGACTACGAGCGCGACGGCGAGCCTCGCGCGCTCCGCTACGCCATCGTGGAAGACTGACGCGCGCGGCGGACTATCCATAAAAGGATAGTTGGTCGCTCACCCGAGCGCGGCGAGGCCGAGCCGGTCGGTGTCCACCGTGGCGAGCGGCCCCGGCTCCGGCTCGAAGAGCAGGCACGGCGCGCC